>JBAVUZ010000057.1:0-7610 GCA_049697035.1 Candidatus Angelobacter sp.
TACAGTCCGGCACGCCGATTCCATGAAACGAGTTGCCAATGATATGAAATCCCGGCATGGCTGCGATGATCTTCTCCATCTCCGCCACGCGATCAAGGTGCCCGGTTTCATACTGCGCCATGGCGCGGTCCCAGCGGAACGTGCGCGCAAATGTTGGCTCGGCATTGAGGCCCAAAATATCTTTAAGTTCGTCGCGCGCGAACTGCTGCAAGGCTTCGTCGGTGTGGGTCAGCAGGTCAGGCATGCGCGAGCTGGAAAAAAAGCAACGCAGCAGCTTCTTGCCTCCCGGGGCGCGAAAAGGAAATTTCTTGTGGACGAAAGTGCAGGCCATCATCTTGCGGCCCTCTGATCGCGGCACCAGAAACCCGTGTCCCGCCGGCAATTTGGCCTCTTCATAAGCCAGCGCGACAGCCGCCGTGGATGTGTACTCAATACGAGCCAGGCCTTCTATCAGCGCCGGATGAAACTGCCGCAACAATCCTGCCGCCGCGGGCGCAGGGACGGCCAGCAGCACCCCCTGAAATCTTTCAGAGCTGCCCGCGCTCTCAATCTGCCAGTCATCATTCACCGGGCGCAGGAAAATGTTTTGCTGCCACATGCGAATTGAAGCCTGCGGCAATGCGGCCACCAGCGCTTCCACCATCTGCTGCATGCCGTTCTTCAATGAGGTAAACAGCGGCTGCGGTTTAGAACCTGCGGGGGCTTTGGACCTGACCTGCGCTTTGGCTCTTAACGTCGCGCGCACCAGGCTGCCGTGCTGGCGCTCCATCTCAGCAAAGCGCGGAAGCACCGCACGAATGCTGAGCCGTTCCGCATTGCCGCCATACACGCCTGCAAGCAGTGGCTCGGCTACGCGATCCACCATCTCCTGGCCAAAATGGCGGCGCACAAAATCGCCAACAGATTCATCGCCCGGGTCTTTTCGCGCCGCAGAAAGCAATTCCGCCGCCATGCGCAATTTGGTTGAGAAAGAAAACAGCGGCGTTGTAGCCATGGGCCATATGCGTGTTGGCACCATGAATTCCAGCCCATGCGGAATCTGAACCAGTTGACCCTTGACCAGAATATAGGTCTTTCGGCTGGCGTCATTCGAAGAAATCAGCTGGTCGCCCAACCCCAGTTCCTGACACAGTCGCGCAGCGTCAGGCTTGATGCTCAGAAACGAATCAGGGCCGGCTTCAATCACAAAGCCATCGTGGCGCTCGGTCTGGATCACGCCGCCAAGGCGTTCAGATTTTTCGAACAACGCCCATTGCAGGTCCGCGCCGGCGTGGCGGGCTTTTTCCAGATAGAAAGCCGCGCTCAGTCCTGCGATGCCGCCTCCGATGATGGCTATGCGCTTCATGTCAGCGACACAATTCCTGAAGCCAGCGCCATGCGCGTTGACGCAAGTTTGGCCAGCGCCGCCACAAAAGTAGGTGAAGTATTTAGCGACTCAGGCCGCCACAGTTTGAGTTGCTGCTCATGGGCAAAATGGCGGAAGTTGATATCGATGTCATAGAGCACTTCAACGTGATCGCAGACAAACCCGATCGGCGCAATCACCACTCCCTTGTGCCCTTGTCTTTTCTGTTCGAGCATGACAGTTTCCACCGTCGGTCCTAGCCACGGGCCGCCGCTCATGCCCTGGCTCTGAAAAGCAAAGTGCTGCAACTCCGGCGTAAGCCCGGTAATCCTGCGCGCTACCAATTGCGCTGTCTCTTTCGCCTGTTTTTCGTAAGGATCGCCAGCGTGAATCGTTCGCATAGGTACGCTGTGCGCGGTAAAAATCACCGGGAGCGCGCTTCCCATTTCCGCGCTGGCCTGCCGCCACACCGGCTCCAGCCGCTCCGCAAAAGCCTGGACCAGCAGCGGATGATCATGCCAGGCTTCCACAAACTGTACCGCCAAACCGGGCTTGCATTCGCTGGCCAGCACCTTGCTGTAAAGCCCCACGCTGGTGGAAGAATTCTGCGGCGCCAGACAGATCGCCACCACTTTCTCAATGCCGCTGGCGGTAATTTGCTGCACCGCGTCACTGATAAATGGTTTCCAGTTGCGCATGCCCACATAGACGGGAAGGCCCAAGCTGGCTTGCAACGCCTCCGCCTGCCGCATGGTAATTTCCGTCAAAGGTGATTTGCCGATGAGCGAATAGCGGTGCGTGACTTCCTGCATGACGGCGTCCGGCACGGGCCGTCCGCCGGTAATATGCTTCATGAATTCCGGAATATCGGCAGGCGAATCAGGACTGCCATGGGCAAGAAGCAGGATGGCTGATTTTGGACCGCTCATTGCATACAGCTCATGGGGCCGCTCCAGCGGAATAGGCTGCGCTCAATTCTCTAACAAAATCCACCAGGGCGCGAACATTTTCCACCGGCGTTTCCGGCAAAATTCCATGCCCTAAATTAAAAATGTGTCCCGGACGGCCGCCAGCCTGGCGCAGAATAGCGTCAGTCCGCGCGCGCAGCTCTTTCTGTCCGGCAAACAGCAGCACAGGATCAAGATTGCCCTGCACCGCACCTTTAAAGTTCAAGCTGCTCCATGCTTGATCGATCGGGAAGCGCCAGTCCACGCCCATTACATCAGCGCCGGTCTCCTTCATTGATGGAAGAAGAGTTGCCGTATCGGTTCCGAAATAAATAATAGGGACGCCCGTTTTCTTGAGCCGCTGCACCAGGTCGGTCGAAAACGGCAGCACAAACTGGCGATAATCTTCCACGCTCAAGCATCCCACCCAGCTATCAAAAATCTGCAGCGCGTCAGCACCGGCGGTAACCTGCTCCGCGGCATAGGTGGCCAGCACGTCCACCAGTTTGCGCATCAGCATCCGCCACGCCGCGCTTTCCGTATACATCATCTTTTTTGTGTGGATGTAATTGCGCGAGCCGCCACCTTCAATCATGTAGCTGGCCAGGGTAAAAGGCGCGCCGCAAAATCCGATGACCGGCAGCTTGCTGCCAAAATGTTTGACCACTCGACTGACTGATTCGGCCACATAGCCGAGTTCGGAGGCGCGGTTGGTAACCAGAGCGTCAATATCTTTCGAGGCGCGCAACGGGCGTTCAATCACCGGCCCTTCACCGGCTTCAAAACGGAACGGCATCCCCATCACTTCCAGCGGCAAAAGCAGATCGGCAAAGATGATGGCCGCGTCCACGCCCAGCTTTTCCGCGGCCGTAATGGTCACTTCTGCCGCGATTTCCGGGGTCTTGCAGATCTCCAGGATGGAATGTCTTTTGCGCACCGCGCGATATTCAGCCATGTACCGGCCTGCCTGGCGCATCAGCCAGGTAGGGGTCACATCGACAGGTTCACAGCGGCAGGCGCGGACAAATCTTGAGTTGGGAGCGGACATTGTTCTTTTAAATCTACCATGGCTTTCTGAAACTCCGAAGCGCAGCAAGGGGCAATAATCCCGCCACTTCGCGGGATTAGGGATTTCAGAAACGTGTCTCCGTGGTAGGTTTATTCTGCATGAAAAAGAAAATCCTTTTGGCATGGAGCAGCGGGAAAGACAGCGCATGGGCCTTGCATGTTCTGCGTCAACAAAACCAGTATGAAATCGCCGGTCTCATGACAACGTTGAATGCCGCGTTTGATCGTGTAGCCATGCATAGCACTCGTCGGGCGCTGGTGCAAATGCAGGCTGAAGCCGCCGGACTTCCATTGATCGTCGCGCCCATTCCGTGGCCCTGCTCCAATGCTGATTATGAAGCCGCCATGAAGCTTGTTTGCGATCAGGCTCTGGCGCAAGGCATATCTGCGATCGCTTTTGGCGACCTTTTTCTTACCGACGTTCGCGCTTATCGTGAGCGGCAGTTGAAAGATACCGGACTGGAACCGCTGTTTCCCATCTGGGGCATTCCCACGCAGCAACTGGCGCAGGAGATGATCAGCGCCGGGCTGCGGGCCAAACTTGTCTGCGTGGACCCCAAACAAATATCTTCAAGCTTTATTGGCCGCGACTTTGACCAGGCATTGCTCCGCGACCTTCCCGCAGGCGCCGATCCATGCGGCGAAAATGGCGAGTTCCATTCCTTTGCCTATGCTGGGCCAATGTTTAATCAAGGAACGTCCAGCCGGGAGATCCCGATCGTAACTGGCGAAAAAGTTGAGCGCGACGGCTTCTGGTTCTGCGACGTGCTGCCGGCCGTCACCGCGTCTCCACAAAATAGGGAGTAATTGGGCCGAGCAGCATGGCCCGTCAGCGGGGACCGCATCAAAAAAGCGCGGCGAGCCTCGTCACTCCCCGCGCTTCATGGCGGCTCCTTGCTTGGCGCTCACCGTTAGCGGTACGGTGAATTCGCCTCCCTGAGCTTTATTGCGCCAACTCCAGGGCATTTCTTTCAATGACTCAAGGAAGTCGATAAACTCCCTATTATCGAGCGACCGTAAGAGCCCATTGTCATGAGCGCGAATAAAACTCCCGCCATCCGGGACGAGGCAATTCATCGCATCGCGAACACTCTGGTGGGAATGCCCGCAAGAATAAACGCCGTCGTCCTCGGTCCAACAAGCCACGTAAAAGATCATTGGACGCAGACCTTATCACATGTATACCATGTCATTATATATCGGTGTAGAAAGTTTTTATGGCAAGCCGCAAGATTCTTAATTCGTGGATTCCCGTTCACCTTTCGGCGCACGCCTGCGTGCCATACGCACGGAACGACACCTGTCCCAGGAAAAGCTAGGCAAGATGATCAAGGTCAACCGCAATTTCGTCGGTGAAGTGGAACGGGGAAAACAAAACATCTGTCTCGACAATATCCTTCAGCTTGCCCGCGCTCTCAAAGTAAATCCGCGTGATTTGTTCGATCTTTACAAGAAATAGTTGCCGTGATCGACCGTTTCCAGATCTCTACTCCCAGCCATCCGACCCAATGGGATCGCCGGCGGGAGGCGTAGCCGGGGCGGTCACATGGACTTCCGCCGGATTTTTTTCAAAGTGGTCGATTTGATTCTTGGCAAAGAAAAATTCGGCTCGGGTTGGCACATCCTTTAGGAGATTCTCCTGTGATGCAAGCCATTTCTTCAACTCGTCAAGCTTGAGCGACGCCACAGCGCGGACCTGGCTGGACGCGTGTTCGTCCGCCGCCAATGACATCAAGTGACTCAGTACAACCGCGTTGACGGTGCGCTGAATTGCGCCGTTGTATCCCGGCGCGGCCGGAGCTTTCCAGGTTGCGGCCATCACCTCATCCAGCAGTTCGTCAAAGCCGGGATTGCTGGCGTCGCGGGCATGGTACTCAAGCATGCGTTGGGCGCGCTCAGGCTGGAACAAAAGCTGGGCGACGATTTCCGCCGCTGCCTCGGCGGGCGCTAGAGAATCAAACGCCGGTGAAGTCCGTCGCGCAAAGTTTTCCTTCGAGCTGGGATACTCCGGAGGCCGGGGCGGAATGATATTCAGGAGCGGTTGAGGAATGGCGAGCACCTGCGGGGAAAGCGTCTTCAGGATCGCACTGAGCGCCTGGCGTTGCTGCGTAGCAGGAACGATTACAGGGTCTTTGCGCTTCGGTCCGCGAAGATCAAAAGTGTAATTCAGTCCGCCAATGGATTTTGCCACGGCCGTGACCTGGTAGCGATGATAAAGGTAGATGGGCACCAGCACATCTTCAAGAGTGGCCATTGGGGTGTGTTCGCGGATCGCATTTTCTGAAAGGTTTTTTAGCGCGGCCTGCCGCACGGCCATCACCTGCTGCAAGCCATCAAGGTCATTGCTGCCGGTGTCCCACAGATGCGCAATAGGGCTGGCTGAACCCAGCGGACGGGCATCCTGATCCGTGAGATAAAGCAAGCCGCTCGCAAACGCGTCATCAAGGGCTTTGTCGAGCGCCTGGATTTCATTGGTTCCGGCGGGGAAATCACGGTATCCGTAAGTGATGGCTATCTTGTCCCACGCGCCGATCCCAACAGCATAGGCGTTTGAAACATCCGGTACGCCATCCGCGCCCAAGGTGACTGTCGGGGGCGGATAATCCATCACAGATGCCCGATTGACGATGCTGGCGGCATAGTTGTGCATCAGGCCCAGCGTGTGTCCAGTCTCATGCGCCGCGAGTTGACGAATACGCGCCAGCGCCATGGCGTTGGCCTTGGCGAGCGCCGCGGGATCTTTGCCAAACGGATCAAGAAGTCCCTGCGCAATGAGAAACACCTGTCGAATACGCAGTGCATCAAGGCGCACATGGCCATTGATGATTTCTCCCGTCCGCGGATCGATCACGGCGTTGCCAATAGACCATCCCCGGGTGGAGCGTGGCACCCATTCCACCACGTTATATCGAACGTCCATGGGATCAATGCCTTCAGGCAACAGCTTGACCTGGAACGCGTCCTTGTAACCTGCGGCGGTAAATGCCTGGTTCCACCAGCCCACGCCCTCCAGAACGGCGGAGCGGATCGGCTCAGGGATTGCGCGGTCCACGTAGTAGATGATCGGCTTTACCGGCTCGCTGACCGCGGCGGAAGGATCTTTTTTTGCCAGCCGATGCCGCGCGATATAGCGCTTTACGATTGGCTCGTCGACCGGAGCGGCAAAATCCATATAACGGATTCCAAAATAGCCGGAACGTGGATCATAAGCGCGGCTGTGGAATCCTGCGGCGGGCGACTGAATGAAGGAAATATGCTGGCGCACGGTGATGGTGTGCGGCTCAGGCGTGACCTGCTTGACGAAATTGCCGGGCTCTTCACCCACAAAAGTAAGTGTTGACTCGATATCCGTGTTTTCCGGAAAGCTTTTTGTACGCGGCAGGTAAATGGCGGAGCGCGTTGGCTCAACTTTGTATTTGCCCTGCTTGGCTTTGGCGATTGCGGCGGCCACTCCGTGGAGGTCGCTCAAAAAGAATTTGGTCGCATCAACAAGAACAGCATCGCCATCCTCCGCTGCAACCTCAAAACCCCAGAGCACGGATTGGGGAAAAGCAGCCTGCACGGCGGTGCGCTGCTCAGCATCGTCCGTTACAGCGCGATAGTTTTCATTCTCTGCCACCAGCATTACCTGCTTGCCGCTGCGCTCAAAGTGCACGACGTAACTTTCGCCCGGCTCGCCTCGATCCAGGCCAATATCGTTGGAGCCTACGCCGCTGGGAAGGGATTCGTACAAAATGAATGGCGTCTCCAAGCTGGCGTTCTCAATGCGCAGCCAGAGCGTCCCTTCGCGCGCGTCCCAATAGTCGGTAAAGAATCCGGGATTGCTCTGCATGCCGGCGGTCTTCTCCGCAATGGCCGGGAGCGACTTTGACTGGTCTTTGTGCGCCATGTTCTGCGCGAATAAGAGAGAAGCAGATATAAATAATGCGACCAAAGCGGCAACGCGCTTCATTCTGAAAGATCCTCCACGATTTTGTTTCTACATGCCGAACAATTAATGTGCTGAGAAAGCCCCAAGATTGAAACCTATAGAAGAGATAGCTTATCTTGTGGTGCGGTTTTTATAAAATCGGCAGGCACGCGGTACCGGCAAGCAGTGGAGTGGAAATTCGGAAGCGTCAATCGCGAGTTCAGGCGTAGCCGGGGAGAACACGATCCTGAAACGGAAGAACCATCCTAAGTCGAACCTGCACAAAGATTCAAATGGAGCGATAGGTTATCGATGGACTCAGCTGAATTGGGTCCTTAAC
>JBAVUZ010000058.1:0-13651 GCA_049697035.1 Candidatus Angelobacter sp.
CACTGAGGCTGGGTGCTTCATCGCCCGGATCGAGCGTGATTCCAGCGCAACGGAGAACCACGGCTGAACACACGGCCTCGATTCAAAAGTGTGACACTCCAGGCTCGCCTCTGGGCTATCATGGATGCGATTACACCCGAATCCAGCAGGGAGACTTTCACGTCATGCGCAGATGGTTATGCATCCTCAGCTTGCTTGGCACTCTTATTTCGCCAGCCGTCGCCGTCGCGCAAAAATCTGCCGTTCCTGCGCCCGGCCCCATGGCGCTTCAGGTCCGGTCAGAATTTCTCTACGCATGGAATGCCTACAAACAATATGCCTGGGGACACGATGAGTTGACGCCGCTGAGCAAGGGCCATCATGATTGGCACAGCAAATCCCTGCTCATGACGCCGGTGGATGCCATGGACACCATGATTATCATGGGATTGACCGATGAAGCCGACAAGACGCGGGAATTCATCGCGACAAACCTCTCCTTTGATCAGGATATTGAAGTCAAGAATTTTGAAATCACCATCCGGCTTCTGGGAGGATTGCTGAGCAGCTATCAGATGACCGGCGATCATCGACTGCTGGACCTGGCCGACAATCTGGGGAACCGCCTGCTGCCGATCTTTAATTCTCCCACCGGCATGCCTTACATGTTTGTAAATCTTAAGACCGGCAAGACGCGCGGCGCGGAAAGCAATCCCGCGGAAATCGGCACGCTGCTGCTTGAGTTCGGCACGCTCAGCAAACTTACCGGCAAGCCTATTTATTACGACAAGGCGAAAAGTGCCGTGGTCGCGTTGTACAGCAGGCGATCAAAGATCGGGCTGGTGGGTTCTACCATCAACGTTGAAACCGGCCAGTGGATTGACGCCACCAGCCACATCAGCGGAGGCATTGATTCCTATTACGAGTACCTGTTGAAGTCATGGCTGCTGTTTGGTGATAAGGATTGCAAAAAGATGTGGGAAAGCAGCGTGAAGGCCGTAAACAAATATCTCGCGGACAATACCCGCAACGGCCTTTGGTACGGACAAGCTGACATGAATACCGGCAAGCGCACTTCCACGCAGTATGGCGCGCTCGATGCCTTCTTTCCCGCAGTGCTGGCGCGTTCAGGCGATCTGGATCGTGCGCGAAAGTTGCAGGAATCCTCCTACAAGATGTGGACGACTTTTGGGATCGAACCGGAAACGCTGGACTACACCACAATGAAAGTAGTATCTCCGGGATATCAGCTGCGACCGGAAATTATCGAATCCGCCTATTACCTGTCTTTTTATACGAAAGATGATCGCTACCAGGAGATGGGATCCACTTTTCTTTTGAGTCTGGTCCGCTACTGCAAGACGGACGCTGGATATGCCGCGCTGAGCAATGTGGAAACTAAAGCCAAGCGGGACAGCATGGAAAGTTATTTTCTGGCGGAGACGCTCAAGTACCTTTATTTGTTGTTTGCGCCGCGGGAAACTTTGGACCTGAATAAAGTGGTGTTCAACACTGAGGCGCATCCGCTCAGGAAGACATGGTCAAATCAGGCTAAAGATTTTTAAGTTTTAAAAATATTACAGGCGGCATGCCCAGATAATTGCTTTTGGAAGCGGGCCATAGAGTAATTCGGAAAAAAGAGATAAAAGGACATCCGGACGTAAGAAAAGGCTTGGAGGCACCTTCCCCGGAAAACGCCACAGCCGATGTCCTTTTATCTCACCCACCATACTTCTCCTCCGCAAAGCTCATTTGCTACCAGCGTCAGCGCCACTCTTCACCTACTGACCCAAGCACCGTGCGCGTCGCTCTTAGTCAGCTACCGTCTGCCTATTCTTATTGCAAGACCGACACCAAACGAGGACGCACGTAAGCTGATGAAAATAAAGGGGTAGCTCTTGGCAGACAAAAGCCCTGTGACAAGTTGGCACAGACTGGTGCGCCATGTGCCCACCCGTTTTGTCACAGGGTTCGAATTATAGGGATTGTTCGGCAGCGTTCGGTTGCCGGCTTAGCAGCACTTCAAGACGTTCAGTCCCAGGCTTTGTTTCAATACCGTCCCAAACGACGGTTTGCTGGCGCGTATAAAGGCGCTCATGAACTTGCCATCCACCAGCGGCGCGATCGCGTCAACGTCCATACCCTGCCCGGTCAGAAATGCTCGCGCATCTTCGATCTGGTAAACACGCGTCGGCTCGATGCTGACGCCCTCAAAGCCCGCAGCTTTCAATTTGCTTACGTAGTCTTCATCACGCAACGCACCGGCAATGCAGCCGACCCACAGCAGCAAGCTCTTCTGTATCTCTTCTGGCACTTCGCCGTGCACCACTACGTCGGAAACCGCCAGGCGGCCACCCGGCTTGAGCACGCGGAAGGCCTCGCTCAACACGCGATCTTTGTCGGCAGAAAGGTTGATGACGCAATTGGAGATGATTACATCCACCGAGTCCGCCGGCAGCGGAATGTTTTCAATTTCGCCGCGTAGGAACTCTACATTCGTAACGCCTGATTTCTTCTGGTTCTCACGCGCCAGCGCCAGCATGTCATCGGTCATGTCCAGGCCATAGGCTTTGCCTGTGGGTCCCACGCGCCGCGCGGAAAGCAGGACGTCAATCCCGCCGCCCGACCCCAGATCCAGCACCGTCTCACCTGGCTTGAGTTCAGCCAGCGCCGTGGGATTGCCGCAGCCCAGCGAGGCTCTGACCGCTTCTTCCGGCAAAATGCTGGTCTGCGAAGCTTCATAAAGATCGCGCGTTATCGGATCAATATCTGTACCGCACTGTGCGGACGCGCCGCAGCAGGAACTTCCCTCACCTGTGGTCACGCGACGGGCAGCCGCGCCATACCGCTCCTTTACGACTTCCTTAATATCCTGTGCGCTCATTTTGTTTCTCCTCAAATCTATGAATACAGATTATTTGCAGCACGTAATGCGCTGCGGTTCCACTGCTTTGTTGCGCGTGCAGCACTCGGCATACAAAAATCCCAGCAATTCCGCCAGGGCTTTGGTGTTCGCCGAATAGCGCAGGAAGGTCCCTTCCCGCCGCACTTCCACCAGATCTTCATTCTTCAACTTATCCAAATGATGGGAAAGAGTTGAGTTCGCGATTTCCAGTTCTTCGCCGATCTCATTCACCACCATTCCTCCCGGATGCGCCGCCAGCAGCAACCGAAGGATACGCAGCCTCGGCTCCGCGCCCATAGCGGAAAACATCTCCGCATAGCGCGATACTTTCTGTTCACTGGCTGATCCCAGCTTAATTTCCATATTTCTATGATTATCGAAATAATGAGAGTTGTCAAGTGATGCACGTTTAAATCTCGGACGCCCCATACAGGATCAGCTACTATGATCTCGCGTTCACAACCAAACGGAGGCTACATGCAAACGTTGGCGCTGATGTTCATTCATTCTCCACAGATTGCGTTTCCTGAAAGCTCGACGCCTCATCTCCAGCTCATTTTGCGGTGGATTCATTTTGCCGCGGGTATTACCTGGATCGGGCTGCTTTATTTCTTTGTTCTGATTAATGCCAAATTTCTTCCCGCACTGGACGCTCCAACACGCATAAAAGTCGTGCCCCTTCTGATGCCTCGGGCGCTGTGGTGGTTCCGCTGGAGTTCGGTTGTAACCGTGCTGGCCGGCATCTGGTACTGGATGATGATCGTAGGCGCCGACGCGCGCAATGCCCAGGCCAGCGGCGGCGGAGCTATTGGAACCTTCTTCGGCATTTGGACTTTAGCATTCGCCATTGAAATGGGTCTTCTCATGTCACCGGGCGAGGCCTTGAAGAAAAGGCCGGTGTTCGGCGCAATCATTGCCGCAGTCGTCATAGCTGCGGCCTGGCTTTACCTGGCGCTTAACGCTCACGGCTGGGAAAGCAATCGACTGCTGGCCATTGGCATTGGCGGCGGGCTGGGCTGGTTCATGCTTTTGAACGTGTGGGGAATTGTCTGGCGCATGCAGAAAAAAATCATTCGCTGGACAGAAACCAGCGCCGCTGACGGCACACCGATGCCGCCAGAAGCCGCAAAGCTGGCGCGTCTGTCCCAGTTGGCGGCTCAGACAAATTTTATTTTGTCATTTCCCATGCTGTTGATGATGGCCGTTGCCAGCCACTATCCCATATTCAGGTCGTAAAGGGAATTTTTAGAGGGCCTTAGGATCGGCGCTTCCCGATGTTGCGGTGGTAAGTTCTGATTCAGCTTTGCTTTCGGCCAGCTGCCGCTGGAAGTATGTTTCGATTGCCGCTGCGTCATCAATCGTTTCAAGTGGCAGGGTGATGTTGATTCGATAAACAAAGCCACAGGCGTTCTCAACGCCGTGCAGGACAATATTCGCGCCCCTGATTTCAAATCCATCAAAGTCATACCCGGCGGCGGCTACGTCGGGCGTCCAGTGCTCAGTGAAGAGATTGTCGTTCCGTCCGATGAATGCCAGTTTGCGATAGCGCTGGAAAATTCCGGCCAACCGCAGGCGCAACTCAGCATTCGTTGCTTCCTGCAAAGCGAGCAGCTTGGACGTGGTTGCGGGGAGTTTCATAGGTGCTTCAACATCGAAGGGCTAATGATATCCCACGTTATCGGCTCGACCCAACACAAATCTTCTGCGCTTTGACTGTTTACTGCGCTTTGCCGGGCGGCTTCATCTTCCAGAGCATCTGGCGGAGCATGCCCAGCCAAAGTTCGGCATCGGCGGAGGAGAGTTCCAGGCGTCGGACCATCCGCCGGATCTTTTCTTCTTTTGTTGCGACGGATCGCTCGCCCAGATATCCGCTGGCACGAAGCGCATCGATCAGCATAGTAGTAAAGCGTTCAAGCTCGGCTGCGGTAGCACCCTTAGGCTTTTCTGCTTTAGAGATCGCTTTGCCTTTGGTGCGATTGCCGGCCTTGGCCGACCTGCGCGCCAGCTCGTAGAGGCAAACCGCCACCGCCTGCCCAAGATTCATCGACGTATGCTCTTCACGCGTAGGGATATTCATGAGCCAGTGGCAATGGCTGAGATCGTCATTCGCCAGGCCGCGTTTTTCCGATCCGAACAAAAGCGCCACGCGTCCTCCTGCTCGGAGCTTCTTGCGAATCACCGGCGCAGCATCTTTCAGCGGCCTAAGGGGATGGTTTAGTTCCCTCTTTCCGACGGCTGTTGTTCCAACCACCAACGAACAATCAGACACCGCTTCAGCCACGCTCGAGTATTGCTCGGCTTTGGCCAGCAGTGGCGCTGCGCCCACAGCGGAGCGGGCTTCTCTAAACGAGGCTTCATAGGGATTCACCACGCGCAAGCGCAGAAAGCCCAGGTTGCTCATGGCTCGGGCCGCCGCTCCGATATTGAGGGGATTGCGTGTGGACACCAGCACAACACAGAGACGGTCGAAATCAGAAGGAGTTGGCAAGACGGACTCATTTTAACTGGATCGGCAGTTTGTCTCTTCAGCAGTTCGGTGCTACTCATCACAAAGAACGGTCATTTTGTCCCTTAACCAGGCGTGCGTGATTTCGTCTAAAAAAATAATCGCTTTTTGACTCTTGACAACGCCTGCTAATGTATTAGCATGTGCTAGTGCATTAGCACATGGCCGGGAAGCGGCATTCGGATCAGGAGAGCCATGAGCAACGAAAAGCATCTTCAATTGGGCCGGCGCGAACGCCAGATTATGGACGTGATCTACCGGCGTGGTCGCGCATCAGTGACTGAGGTCCTGGCCGACCTCACGGATCCACCCAGCTATTCCGCCGTGCGCGGCATGCTGGGCCTGCTGGAAGATAAGGGATACCTGCGGCATGAGCAGGAAGGACTGAAGTATGTCTATCTACCCGCCGACGACACCCGCCAGGTTCGCGCCAACGCTCTGAAGCACATGGTGAAAACATTTTTCGGCGGCTCTCCGGAGCAGGCCGTGGCCGCGCTGCTGGAAATGTCTGACAGCACGCTTTCCACCAAGGAAAAACAATATCTTTCTCAACTGATCAAAAAGGCGCAGCAGGAGGGACGATAAGCATGCATGCTCTTTCATCATCCGCAATCATTTTCGATACAGTGGTGAAGTCAACGCTCCTGCTGGCGATCGCCTGGGGCGGGGCGCTGATCCTGAAGAAACGCTCTGCCGCAACGCAGCACATGGTGCGGACGTTTGCGCTGGCCGCTTTGCTGCTGCTTCCTTTCTCCGTGATGTTCGTGCCAGCGTGGCACCTAAAAGGGTTCCCAGAATATCCAAATAGCCGCCCTGCGACACAACAAACAGCGGCGCAGCACGTTGCAACCTCGCCGGAAACGCAGCGCACAGCTCCGCGGGCCCCCGTGAAGCGAGAGGAAGTTTCTGCCACGCCGGCAACTGCGCGAGTTAAGCGTGAGGCTCACTCCGCGAGGCCGCTTAATATTCAGCCTGCCAAGTCAGGCAGCGCCGGCGCTGCTGCTCCCAAAATCTCACCACTTCCTACCGATGTCATCTCTGGCGCGCAATTTGCGCCAGCAACGTCTCTGACCAGCTCCATCCCTGATTTGCTGCCCAGGCTTCTGCTTGGCCTCTGGATCGCGGGCGCTTTGTTCTTTCTGGCTCGGTGGCGATTGAACACGATGCGCCTGGCAGCTCTTGTGCGCCGCGCGGACGTGCTGACTGATTCAGGCTGGAACGCGCAGGTGCGCGCGATTTCTGCCGAGTTAGGAATCGATCGCCACGTGGCCTTGCTCGTAAGTGACGAAATTGAAGTGCCAATCACCACGGGCATCCTGTTCCCGCGCATCGTGCTCTCTCTCGATTACGCGGAATGGTCTTCAACGCGACGTTCGGCCATTCTCAACCACGAACTGGCGCACATCAAACGCCTGGACGCATTCACGCAGTCGCTGGCGAATGTGGCAGCGTCGTTGTACTGGTTCCATCCTCTGGTATGGTTTACGGTTCGCGCCATGCGCGCGGAGCGCGAGCGCGCCTGTGACGATCACGTACTCGCCGCGGGCACAAAGGCTTCAGATTATGCGCATGAACTGCTGGATATTGTTTCTGGATTGCGCGAACCTGAGCTGGCAGCGGCGCTGGCCATGGCACGCAAATCACAATTGGAAGGCCGCGTTCTGGCGGTTCTGAATCCGGCTTTGCCGCGTGGGTCAGTTTCCCGCAGGGGCGCGCTGGCTCTGGGCATATTGACGCTCTGCATCGTGCTGCCGCTTTCTGCGATGCGCCCTTCGCCACAAAGCACTACGCCTGACGCCCACAATAGCAAAGCCAAGCCGAGTCCGGCTTCCACTCCCGCAACTGCTCCTCACGCGCAAGATTCATCCGCGCCGGGCACTGGATCACAAGCACCTGAAGCTGCCACGCTTTCTTTTGACAATGATTCCGAGCCCGCGGAACCAGCTGAAATGGCGAAGGCACCTGAAGCTCCTGAACAATCCGAAGCGCCGGAGCCGACGGAAGCTCCCGAAGCACCAGAACCGCCGGCGATGCCTGCGTTCCAAAGCGGCAGTGTGCCTGCGGTCCCTGCTGTTCCCGCTGTGCCCGCAGTGCCGGGCGTCCCGGCAGTCCCTGCCGTTCCCGGCGGGGATATCAGCGTTTGCGGAAGGCGCGCCAAGCTCCACAACATGAGCATGGAGTCAAACAACGGCAATAAGCATTGGACGGCCAACTGGTCAGGCGACAACTGCAGCCTCGATCTCCATGCGGAAGGCGAAATTAAATTCAATGCGGAAGCCACAGACATCCAGAGCATCTCTTCCGGCGGCTCGTTTGAAGTAAACCTGCGCCAGGACGACACGCTCAAGCAGGTCAAAGTCACGCCATCCGCCAGTGGCCTGCAATATGTTTACAAGATCAATGGCAAGCAACAGCCGTTTGAAGGCGAGGCCAAAGCGTGGTTCGCACAGTTTCTTCTGGCATTGGAACGGAGCACCGGCTTTGCCGCCGATGCGCGCGTTCCCGCACTGCTGGCCAAGGGCGGCCCCAATGCCGTGCTGGATGAAATCAGCAATCTGCAATCTGACTACGTTCGTGGCATCTACTTCCGTAAGCTTCTGGAACAACCCAAGCTGCCTTCACCGGTAGTGCAGCGCGTAATCAAGCAGGCTGGTGAGCAGATCAATTCGGATTATGAAATGGCCCGTGTTCTCATGACGGTGAGCAAGCAATATGACCTGCCTGACGAGGCCTCGCGTACCGCGTTCCTCACGGCGGCCAATAAGCTCAAGAGCGACTATGAGCATTCACGCGTGTTGATCGAGCTACTGCGCCGGCCCAACATCTCCAAGGAAAACGTGAGCATGGCGCTAAACTCTGCCGGAAGCATCAAAAGTGATTACGAAAAGTCGCGCATTCTGCTATCGCTGCTCGACCAGAAAGCCTTTGACCAGTCGCAACTCGATTTTTATCTAAAGCTCGTATCGTCAATCCATTCCGACTATGAAAAGTCACGCGATCTTCTGGCTCCAATGCAGAAATTCAAATTGACCGTGGACCAGACCAACCGCATCATGGACGCAACTTCCGGCATTGGCTCTGACTATGAAAAGTCGCGCCTGCTGCTGGGGCTGGCGAAGCAGGGCAAATTCGATGAAGCCCAGATGTCGAATTACCTGAAGGTAGTCGACTCCATGAAGTCTGACTATGAACGCTCACGCAGCCTGCTGGAATTGATGCAGAACAATAGCCTGAGCAACGCGTCCATGACCAAAGCCATGCAGAACATGTCAAAAGCTCGCAGCGACTATGAGAAATCTCGCGTGCTCACAACACTGCTCAAGGCCAACAGGTTCGATGAGAGCCAGATGAATATCTATCTCGGCGTAACGGATTCCATGTCGAACAATTATGAGCGTTCACGCTGCCTGATCGCGCTGATGGACCACAACAAGCTGAGCAACGACTCAGTCGGCAAAGTCTTGAATTCGGTGAGCCGGATCACGTCTGACTATGAGAAGGCGCGTGTACTCTCCACTGTGGCCCACTCCTATTCATTGGACGGGGCCTTGCGCGAAAGCTACATCAAAGCTGCGAACTCCATCCAGGGCGAATTCGAGCGCAATCGCGCATTGGCAGCCGTGGTAAAAAGAGCCACGTTATAGTTTTTTCCGAAGTCTCGAGCGTAGAGAGAGATCTCTATAGCCAGGAGGCCGCAACCAGCGCGCACCTCATGGCTACAGATTTCCCACTTCATCTGATTGAATTTGGCTATCTCCTGTTGGCCAACAGATTCCACTCTCTGTAGGGTTCCCTCGCTTTGCTCGGGATTTTAGACAGACGGCGTAATCGCAATCGCCCTTAAAGGACTGCCCGAGCCACTCACGATTTTGAGCGGCGCAGCAATCACCACTGCTCCGGTTGGCGGTAACTGGTCAAGGTTGCACAGGCCTGCCAGCCCGAACTTGCCGCTGCCGTGCATTACATAGTGATTGGGAAACGGCGGATCAAATGTGGCCGCTCGACCGGCGTCTGTGCCAACTGTTTCAACGCCGACGCCCAGAACATCGCGTTCCTTTGCCAGAAAATCTGAACATTCTTTTACGAATCCTGGAGTGTGCGGGCCGTCGTCCTGCAGGTTGATGTATTGCTTGGGGTCAATGCGAGCGGACCAGCCGGTGCGCAGCAGCATCCAGGCGCCGGGAGGGATGCGGCCGTATTTTCTTTCCCATTGCTGCACGCGTTCCACCGTGAGCAGGAAGTTAGGATTGCTCGCCACGTCGGCAGTCACGTCAATCACGCAGGCCGGGCCGACAAACTTTTTAGGATTGATCTTATCAACGCTGTTTTCCGGCAGGTCTTTGCCGCTTACCCAGTGGATGGGCGCATCAAAGTGCGTTCCCGTATGCTCGCCCGTCTCAAAGCCGTTCCAATACCAGGCCGGGCCGCGATCGTCATAATGCGAAAGCTCCCAGATCTTGAATGCCGGCGTGTTCGGCCATTGTGATGGCAGCGGCAGCAGCGGCGTCTGCGGACTGAGCGGCTGTGTGAGGTCTACCACTCGCAGCGCCCCAGTGTTGAGTTGGGTGATAAGTTCAGCCAGGATGTTGGACAATTGTATTTCCTCCTGCAAAAAAGCCCACCACGGAGACACGGAGAAAACTTCTTGGATTTTCAGAGGAAATTAAAAACTGGCCTCGTCTGCTCGACAGTACCTATAAGGACAACAGTTAGTTTTTACGTTCTCCGTATCTCCGTGCCTCCGCAGTTAGCTTCTCGATATACCGCTTGAACTGAAACCGATTCTCCAGCAACGCCAACTCCGTCACGTATCCTTTTGGCCCCACGGCCTCAACTTTCGCCACCATGGAAGTAAGATCGTTGGTTCGTAACGCGTCGTCAAAAGCATGCTTGAACTCTTCGATTGTATGAACCGTTTTAGTGCGCGCAATTCCGGAGGCGTGCGCCACGCCTTCAAGGTCGCTGCCGGTGGAAGTGGCGGTGGGAAAGCCGCCGACGGAAAGCAGGCTCTCATTGTCAAAAACAACATGCACCAGATTTTTAGGTCGATAACGCGCAAGAGTTGTGTATCCGCCAAGGTTCATCAGGATGGAGCCATCACCATCAAAGACTACAACTTTTTGTTGCGGAAGGCACAGCGCAAGGCCCAGTCCGGTGGATGAGCCGAGTCCCATGGCATGCTGCAGATAGAAAAAGTTGGGCTTGTGACCGAGCGACTGCAATTCACACGCAACCGCGCCCATGATGGTGACAACCAGGCAGTTTTCCAGTTGGTCATAGATCGCGCGCAGGCATTCAAGGCGCTGCATCATGCGGGCTCCTCCCACATGAGTTCTCGTGTGAGAAGCAGCGCCGCAGGATGCAAACTGGCATAAGCCCAGGTTTGCGCTTCAGCAATGCGCTTCTCCACTTTTGCCGGATCGTCCAGGAACGAATACGGAATCCCGAGTGCCCGCAGCAGCGGCTCCGTCACGCCACCACCTTGCGTTTGCCAGGGATCACGCTCGCCAAAGTGGCCGCGATAACTAATGAGCATGAGCAATGGAATACGGTAGAGCTGCGCCAGAGAAACAATCCCGTTGATGCTGGCGAGAAAGCCGTGGTTCTGCATCAGCATGGCGGATTTCACGCCCGCAAAATGCGCACCGGCGGAAATGCCCACGCCTTCTTCTTCCTTGGCAAGACGCACCAGGATCATTTTGGGATCGTCTTCAGCCATGCGGATCAGGTGCACCAGCCACGTTTCCGGCAACGCAGAGACCAGGCCGATATCGCATTTTTTTAGCGCATCGTAAACCACTCCGGAGTTGGCAAGAGAAACTGGCATTCAGGAAGGAAGTAGCTTAACAGGAAGTGAGAGCATTCGGGAAGATCGCAAATCAGCAGCGCGACCTAAACTCCTAAAAGGGCAGATGCAATTTTTTGGCTAATTTGTGAATTTCTGGCTGAAACTCATCGGCCAGATTGCTGGTGACAAAGCCGGTCAATGCGAGCGCACTTCGGCTGAATCCGTGAGAAGCGTTTGCATACGGATCAGGCAAATATGCGTTGCCGACAAAGCCGCCGGCAAGCGCGCCAGCCACATTCGCCAAAGCCAGCCGCGAATGCCCGGAATCGCTGCGATCAATCACAACATAGCGGACCGTATTGGCGACTCGCGCGAAGAAATTCTTGTTCGTCGAGATAAAATACCGCGGATCCTCATGCAGGATTGACGCGGCCACAAACTTTCCACCCTGGACAGCAGCCCAACTTGCCATAAAGTCGCCATAGTTGCGGGCAAAGCCGGGGAAACCCTGTCGCCATTCCGGCGAATAAGCTTTTGGCGGATTCGCCATGGTTAATCCGTCATAAAACGCAGCCACCGGATAAATGCCCGGCCTAAATGTTTCGACGGCAAAGTAGCGCAGCTTGCCTTTTACATTGAGCGGACTGGAAGATGCTGGATCTCCCACGGTGCTGGTCTGACGAGGCGCTAGACCAGCAGTTCCCTGTTTAGTATTCGTCGGAGGCGCAGGAGCGGGTTGTCGATGATCTTGATCCGATGCCTGCGGTGCTTGCTGAGAGTTCGGTGATTGAGGCTGAGTTCCCTGCCCGCACGCCGCTTGCGACAAGGTGTTAATGATCAAGCACCACGAAGCGCCCACGAGCAGCAATCTCTTTGTCATCAGTTCAATGGTATATCAATCGCGACTACATACTGTATTCAAATGCTTGTGGCAATGGCGCCCATTTTCCATACGTCCGCCGAATCGAGACGGTGCGAAAAATAATTTCATCGATTTCAGCCAGTGCGGTGCTTCCTAATTGCAACCGCCAGTACTGTGCGGTTCGATTAAAGTGAAAGAGGTCCCGCCCCTGCGAGACCTCCTGTGTTGAAACAGTTTACTGCCGCGCCATGGCAATGCGGATTGCTTCCTCGGGAGAGACCAGATGGTCTGCTTCCTCAGCGCCTTCGGCAATAGCCAGTTGCACACCCTTTACTGTTCCGTTGAAGGCGTTGCCACGTGCGCCATAGTCGGGAGAAACAGGAGCGCCTGAATCCTCGCCGACATCGCCCACGGATGCGGCCCTGGGGCCCTTGCGGACAGCTCTGCACTCCACTGATCTTAATGGCTACAGCAATCTTTTTTCCCTCACCGCCAACTACAAACTGGAAGCCCGCGGCAAGCGGCTTGGCGCTTATCTGATCGCTGGCGGAGGCGTTTATTACCGTAACGCAAGCCTCAGCAAAACTGTTACTCCACCTGCCGGAACCACGTGTACTTCCGCATGGACATGGTGGGGATTTACCTGCTCATCCGGGACCGTGGTTGTGGCAACGACTCATACGGGTTTTTCTGACGCGGTCTTTGGCGGCAACGCGGGAGTTGGGTTGACAATCAAGGTCGGTGAAGCACCACGTTACCGTTTATATTTCGAGGCACGTTATCACTACAAACCCAGCAGCACATTCATTACTCGTGTCATACCTGTCACAACGGGAATTCGCTTCTGAGCACGAAAAACTGAGCTGAAGAATGCCAGTTTCCTGGACAGAGAAATTAATATCAGCAGATGGTCGATGAATCCCGCACGATGTCCACTTGTCTCATAAGCATCTGGGCTTTTTCATCTCACATTGTCCCGCCTCTTTATTCCATAGTCGTTCGGATTTGAGCTGCTCTCTCCCGTGCAAAGAGGATCTCGCGTTGCAATCCTTAAATTATCGCGATTGTGTATAGGAGATGAAACTTTAGTGAAAAGTGCCGGGAGTATTACCAAAGTTATTGATTTACGCCATCCAATTACCATAAGGTGACTGCAGCGGATGTTGTGCAGCCCTGTTCACAAGGGCAATGTTCCGCCGAATCAAGGAGGACCTAGTGGCGCAATTTTTTGCTGGTTTGGCGCGGCTTGCGATGGGTACGGAGCTTCCGGTTCAAGTGGCAGCCGTATGTTATCGGCTGAACGGCTCATCTGTGGAATTCCTGCTCGTAAATACCAGCTCTGGGAAATGGACTTTTCCTAAAGGCCGGCTGTGTCCCAGCTTGTCACCCAGTGAAAGCGCCTCACGCGAGGCCTGGGAGGAAGCGGGCGTTAAAGGCAGGATTGAAGCGAGCCATTTCGGGCATTATTTGGACACCAAGCGCACACCAGGACACGATTCCCTCGCGAGAGAAGTTCGTATTGCAGCTTTTCTTTTAGAAGTTCATACCACAGAAGATCCGCAGGAAAGCGGCCGCAATCCAAGCTGGTTTTCACCACAGCAAGCCAGAAAG
>JBAVUZ010000059.1:0-6404 GCA_049697035.1 Candidatus Angelobacter sp.
ATCCCGCGCGGCTTTGCAAAAAATAAAACGCATAGCACAGCGCGAGAAACACAGCTTCCAATCCTGCAAACACAACAAAAAAGCTATTGTGGATGCGGAAGAGCAATCGATTATCGAAGCCCCATTCACTTGCAGGCGGACGCGTTTGCATGGCGCGATAGAGGCCGCGAGCCGTCATCACAAAAAAGTGCAGCAGCAGGCCATAAAAGCCGATCCAGAAGACCACCCAGAAGAGCGGGCCAACGCTGGAGAACAGTCCATCAAAACCATAGTCGCTGCCGCTCAATGCCACAAACAAAAACGCCAGCAGCACCAGATTGGGCCAAAGGCCTTCCGCGGTGATGAAGTAAAGGTAATAGTCGGCTAAATTGCGCGCGTGCCGATTGCGCGGAAACTCTTTCTGCGCGCCCTGGCTGAACAAACCAGCAGCCAGAAACAGCGCCAATGAAAAAATGAGCGGGCTGCCTGAATTCACAATGGCCATTGTGCTTTGCCGCGCGCGCAGATTACGCTCCCGCGCGGCCATTTTTTCCTTGTACTGCTCCTCAGAGCTGCGGGATTCTTCCAGCGAACTGTTGAGCGCCGCAAGGGCCTGTTCGCGGCTGAGCGGCGTTGCGGAAATATGCAGCTTAAAAGTCGAGTTTGGCGAACTGGAAATTCTTCTGATCTCCGCCTGCGTGGCTGAAATTATTTCTTCCTGGCGCTTGATTTCTATCTTTGAGCTGGCCTGCAAAGCGGTGATATCGTCTTCAATCTTGCCGGAGTGGCGCGTGGTCAGCCAGTTCATGCCCGCGGCGATGACTGCGATCAGCACCAGGCCTTGCAGCGCAAACATGCCGGGAGAAATCCAGCCACGCAGCCCGGCAACAGCGGCAAAGGGCAGAAGCTCAGCGTTCTGGTCGATAACGTTTTTCTGGCGCAGCAACGGGATCGCCCCCGGCTGCTGCCGCCATTGCAGACGAAGCTGGTCCTGCGGCGTTAGCTCAACTTCGCTAACCTGGGCTTCGTCCTGGTACACCGATTCCATCGTACTGGCTTGTTTAGCACGCTTTGAAAATCGGGCACAAGCACCAACAGTGCATAGCCTGAATTGCACTCGCGGTGGAGATAGCTCAAGGGCTTGATTTCAGCGGCTTTCTTCGGCGATCACCGCCGCAGTTTCAATCCGCCATTTTATTTTGTCAGGGGCTAAAGCCCGGATTATTTTGAAGCACTTACGGCACGACTAAAGTCGTGCCCTGACACTTGTCTTCATCAAGGACACTTTTTCCCGCAACCTCTTTGGCCGGTCACCACACTTCCAGCGCCGCACAACGTTCGCTTCGCCGATCACACGGTTTTCAGCGCTTTACGTTTTTTAGCGCTTCACGTTCTTTTAGCGCTTCACGTTCTTTAGCGCTTTACCACGGCAATCGTCGATGCTGATGTGGGCACGCCAAAGGGCGATCCCTTTACCAGTTCGAGCGCGCCGTTCGAGGCAATGCTGAAAGCGGCAATATCGTGGCTTGTCTGCTCCGTCACATAGACAAAATTCGTATCTGCGTCCACGGCAACGGCTGAAGGGCCAACGCCGCCCGTGGGGAAAGGCGATCCGCTCACCTGGCCCAGCGCGCCGGTACTGGAATCAATGGCATAAACAGAAACGTTATTGGACCCGCTGTTGGCGGCAAACAAGAGCGCTCCCTGCGGATCAATGCCCAGGCCAAGCGGCGCCGCGCCGGCGACAAAAGGCGAGCCGCTGATCGGAGCAAGCGTTCCATTTTGAATGGCAAATCCCGCAACCGCGTTGTGGGCGGAATCGGCCACGTAAAGAAAGCGGCCGGAATGTTCCACCGCAATCGAGGTCAGGGTGGCGCCCGCGCCCACTGAGACCGGCAATCCTGCCTGCGTCAGCGCCCCATTTGCGCCGATACTAAACACAGCGATGGTCCCTTCCGCGCCATTGGCCACAAACAGGAAGTTGCCCGTAGGCGCAATTGCCACAGACGAAGGATGCGACGCCGGCTGGATCGGGAACGGCGAAGCCGGCGAACTCGGCGTACCCTGAATAACGCCCAGGCTTCCACTGCCCGGGTCCACGGTATAACCCGTCACGTTGCCCGCTGTCTGGTTTACCACATAGAGAAACGGAGACACCGGCGACATGGCCAGGGAAATCGGACCTATATCGGTGGCAAAAACGTTGGTCGGGTTCACCGGAGAAACAATGCTGGTGCTTACCGGGACGGAGAGATTGCCGTTTCCCGAGTTAATGTCCAGCAAGGTCACGTCATTGCCGGAAAAGTCTGCTGTATAAAGGAAGTCGCCGGAAGTATGCGGCAACAGCGCCGCCGGATTGGATCCAACAGGGAAATTCGGCGTCCCCAAAGGCAACAGGGCGCCATTGGACTGCACGCGGAACTCAAAGACCTCATTGGTCCCCGGGCCCGCCGCATACAAAAACTGCTTGTGTCCGCTGGCGCATCCGCTCAGCAAGCCCGCCGCACACACCGCTAAAAACGCTATTCCGCCGTAAAAGGCCTTGAACGCCCCTGCCCTCATTGAATCTCCTAAGACTGCAATTGAAAGAAAGTAAAGGATACATGAAATTACGGCAGCCATCAGCCATCAGCCGTCAGCACGCAGCCAGACGAGGCTCGCCCCGCCTGCTGGGAAGAACGCCGAGAGGGCCGTTTCATGCAGGATATGTTTCGGCCCGCTCAGTTCAATTCAAAAGAGACCGTCACTGAAGCCGAGATAGTCTTTTGTCCCGCAGCTATGGTGGGCGCAGGGACGTTCACCCGCGAAAAGCTCGCAAAGCTTGCGTTGGCCTGAAGCCCGGCGGAAAACCCGTAATCCGGCACCTCTTCAATCGACTGCGCCTTGCCGATATCCTGTCCCAGCGCCCTGGCCAACGCGTTGGCTTTCTCCCGCGCAGCCTTCACCGCCATGTCTCGCGCCTGGTCGCGATACTTTCTCAGGTCGCTGGTCTCGTAGGCAATCGAGTCAATCCGGTTGCCGCCAGCCTTGATCAGCGCTTCCAGCAGCGTGTCCAGTTTGGCCAGGTCACGTACCGTGATGGTCATCGTCTGAGCAGCAACAAAATAGGAGATACGCACTCCTTTGCGGGTATAGGACTGCGGCTGGAGCGAGAGAAACGTGGTCTGAATGTCTTTCTCGTCGATCCCGTTGGTACGAAGCGCGGCCAGAATCCGGCGCGCGGCGGCATCTTCAGCATGCTTGGCCACGCTGGCGCTGGGATCCTGTTTTTCCACGCCGATCTCAATCACGGCACGGTCAGGCACTACCCTGACCTCGGCGGTACCCACCACGCGAACTACTTTTGTCGGCAGCCTGTCTTGCGCCGCAGCCAGGCTGGCCAGCATGCAAAACACAACACCGATCTTCAAGAACTTCATGGTTTCCTCCAGGTGAGACGTCATATCCAGAACGGCAGGATGGGATGGAGTTTGCGGGAAAGTACCGAGCCCACAAGGGCAAGATTGTGTGATCCACTGATTGCCTTCTGACCAGCCCGATTCGCCGGGGTCCCCCAGAGCGGGCCGTTTTTGCCCGGCTGGGGTGGGATCACGGGGATTCCGGCGATCTAGCCGCGCTCCGCGCGGCCCCCGGTTCGTATCAGGGCCCGGGCTTCAGCCGGGCCGGTAAGGAATCTAAAATGACCCGGCTTTAGCCGCTGGCTTTTTTCTTCTTCCGGAAATAGGCCGAGCAATACGGATATTCTTCGGCGCTCCTGGCCAGTCCGGCTTTCACCGGGTTCTCATCGATATATTTTTTATGCGCCAAAAAGCTCTTCCTGTCCCGGATCCGCACTTCGGAAAATCCCGGCGGCCAGATCTCTCCTTCCAGCCCGAGCTCCTTGTTGCGCCGGAATGAATACCCGCCCTTAATGAGTTGAACCGCGCGTTCAATGCTGGTATTGCCGTCAACGGTCAGGAGCACATGAAAGTGGTCCGGCATCACCACAAAGTCGTGCAGCTTAAACTTCCCGGCCAGGGTGTTCGTCCGAAGCACGTCAATAAAAAGCTCGGCTTCGTTCTGCGCCTCAAAAAATCGTCGCTCCATATAGGTCTTACACCCGGCGAAAAACGTCCGCCGACTAGCGACAATATTGCGCCGGTCCGATTTTCGGGTGAGCTTTACCATAGGCAGCGGCTAAAGCCGGAATTCTACTACGGCCTTTACCGGCCCGGCTGAAGCCCGGGCCCTGATACGAACCAGGATTCACATCCAGCATGCGATGGGCATATAGCACCCTCACACTCTGCGCCTCGCCGGATCTCTCTTGTTTTTCGTGCACAGGCGGCGCGATACGGAGGCCCGCCAGAAGATGCAGGGCGATTAGGTCCTTCATTCTCGGCTTCGCCGGTCATTCAGGATGACGGTTTGTTGCGCCGCGAAATTCCACCCCGCCAAGCCAAAAACCGGGCTCGTCGGGAGCCCCGGTTTTGCGCGGCGCGGCTTCCTGGCGCGCGGCGGGTCTGCACGGGAAAAAAACTTACCGCTGATTCCCCTGATGACGCTGATTTACACGGATCTGAATGGAACGGGCAGGACGGGACCGGGGTCTTGTATGGGCGAGAAATTCATGGTCGCTACGCTCTTCCGGACTTCGGTCAATATGGAAAATCACAGGAGAAATTGGAGAACAAAAAAGGTAGTTTAATTCGTTATTTATTCGTGCTATAAGATGACTGTACCTTTTAGGTCATTGTGTAGCCGCGTGCAATGTACCTCAGTGGCTGAAGCCAGAGGGTCTGACCAGCTTTACCGCAGGTCTAAAGACCTGCTCCACCCCGTCGTGGGACACAGTAAAGCCTAGAAAGGTATAGTCCGCCTGCGCCGGTGGGCTGTTTCTGGGCGACCTGCAACGTGTTTTTCAAAAAAAACAAGGATCGGATTCATGGGAGAGGTGTGTCTCTTTTCAGCCGCGAATCCGTTTCCTGCGAGGGGTCTTAACGATGCCAAGCACCAAACCACGAGGCAAGCTCCACGCTGTGAAACCAGCGGCCAACCTTAGTTCCAGCAAGCTTGGTTCCAGCAAGCTTGGTTCCAGCAAGCTTGGTTCGGCCAAAACAAAAGCTAAAACAATCATCGCCAAACCTCATACCGCCAAACCAGGCACCGCCAAGCAACTGACAAAAGAACGGGTCATCTCCGCTATTCAGGAGGCGGCGCGCAAGCTGGGCCATGTGCCGAACAGCAGCGAGTTGAAACGGCGGAGCGGTATTACCGCTTCCCAGGTGGCGCGGCGATTTGGTACTTATCGCGCCGCGATAAGCGCGGCCGGACTGAAGCCAAACCAGCATGGAGTGAGAGTGGAAGCGGCCGTCCTGCTGGAGGACTGGGGAAAGGTGGCACGCAAGCTTGGCCGCGTGCCCTCAAACAGTGAGTATGAGCGGGCGGGAGGTTACTCACGCTGCTGCTTTACCACGAGCTTTCAAAGCTGGGCAGGAGTTCCAGCAGCATTTTCCCGGTTTGTGGCTTCCGGCGGACTCGCGGGCGATTGGACGGACGTGTTGGAGATGGTCCGGGAAGGGCCCATGCCCACCTGCGGCAAATGCGGCCGGCTGGCGGAGAGGCGAGCGGCAGTGAGACTGGCCGCCGAGGCCGAGGTCAGAAAAAGCCAGAGCCCAAGAACAGGACCGGAAACCCAACTGCCGGCTGCGGGCCTGGAAATGCGCGAACTTGCGGCGGCGGATGAGATGCGGCAAGCCAAAGAAATTGACCCCAGAGAAATTGGCCCCAAAGAGATTACCGCCATGGCAACAGTTCTTCCGCCGCCCTTGTGGGGCAAAAAATGTGTCACCGCGACGATGCTTGCGGTCTTTCTGGCTGAGTTGGCGCCCGCCGGGTTGCAATGGATCACCGGCGCCTTGTTTCCGCGCCGCGTGCTCCAGGACCGTCCGCTGATGGGCGCCCCAACACAGTTGCCAGGGCTGGCACATGAACCGGTGAACGAAATGGGAGTTCTTGTGCTCTTTGCCATGCTAAGCCGCCAGCTGGGTTTTATTGTGGACGCGGTCCAGGCGGCCTTTCCCGACCTGCTGGCCAGGATGGAAGTGCAGCCGGGGCGGTGGCAGCCTGTGCGAATCGAGGTGGAATACCTAAGCAGCAGTTTCAGGCGGCACGGTCACGACGCCCGGCAATGCGATTTGATCGTGTGCTGGCGGCATGACTGGAAGAACTGTCCACCGAACCTGCAGGTGCTGGAGCTGAGCAAGATTGTGAAGCAGCTAGGACTGATCGGTTAATCAGATGATCGGAAAATCAAAATCTACCACGGAGATGGCATGAATAAAGGTGCAAGTTCTGAGGCGGTATGCTCCAGGGGGAAGGAATCTGGGGCAGACAGGTTGCAGGCTGTGCTCGTGCAGTGAGGCAGTACGACCTCGACACGGAGA
>JBAVUZ010000060.1:0-1535 GCA_049697035.1 Candidatus Angelobacter sp.
AGCCGCGCCAGGGGCTGACGCCGAGGCATAACGATATCCCATGCCGCCCGCCAATTCGATCATGGCTGCCTTGCCCAGAAGGACTGCGCCGGCGGCTTCCAGTTTCTTAATGACGATGGCGTCATAATCAAAGCGCTGGTCAGAGTAAGGCCGCGCGCCCCAGCCTGTGGGATAACCTTTGACCGCAAGCAGGTCTTTGGCCGCGTAAGGAATGCCGTGCAGCGGGCCGCGATACTTCCCTGCCGCAATTTCTTTTTCCGCCGCGTGCGCCTGCTGCAATGCCAGTTCAGGCGTGAGTGTGGCATAGGCATTCAGCTTTTTGCCGATAGAACGGCTGCGGTCCAGGTAGCTTTCTGTAAGCTCGACGGGCGAAAGCTGGCGCGCGCGAATACGCTTTGAAAGTTCTGTGACCGAGAGAAAGAGAATGTCTTCGCTGAGCATTTATTTGTTCTCTTTCCGGGGCTTGGATTGAGCAGGGTTCGTCGCGTTGGACTTTTGTTTTGCTCCGCCAAGCTGTCCTTTTGCTGCGCCGACCTTTGCTTCCGACCGATAAGCGCGGAACGCGTCAGCGGGCTGGTCGCTGTTTTCCAGTTTGAAGGCGCGCATTTTTTCCAGGCCTTCCTGGGATTCAGCCATGATGCGGCGGATGTCGGCTTTCTGCTCGTCGTTCAGACGCTCACCCTATTTGCGAAAGATGGATGCCACTTTCATCTCCACCTCGGCCTGGGCTGAGGCGGAAAGCTTGGCCATGGCGGCCCGGGTCTTGCCTTCAGGAGACGAGTCACCAGCGGTCACGGCGGTCGGAGCCGTTTGCGCCAGACCATCGATCATCAGCGCGTTTCCCTTTGGAATCAGTGCAGTAGTGGCAGCCGCTGCCGCGCCCAGGGCAAATTGGCGCCGTCCAAGCAGGAATTTTGGCATCCCGTTGTTCTCCAAGGTTAAGAAAGTCTAAGCCGGGAGAGTAAATGAAGCACATCTTGATCGTCAAACAGCGCGCGTCGAAACGCAATCTTTCAATGACAGGACCGGCAAGCGCGGAGCCAAACGCATCCCACAGGCCATCAAACGCGGGGCGAGGAGCTTGCATCAAACTAAAAGCCGCTTGTCTCAGTTCTATTCACGGATGGTTTTACCCATGGCACGCTGGATCGCTTTTGACCAGAAAACAACTTCCATTCTTCGCTCAACGCTGGCGCAGGGAACAAGGATTGACACGCTTCTTCGCGGGCCAGTCGATTATGCGCTGGCCAGACCCAGCGCAGTCATTGCAGTTTTGCCGGCGGGCCAAGGTGACTTTTTGGGGATCGCAACGTTCCGGCGGGCGCGCGCGGTGGTGGCGCAGCGTGCCGCCAATGAACAGTCATGGAGCATCCCGCCAGCCCAGCCTGCGGCCCATCGGGCGTCAACCCGCGCTGGTGGATTTTTGGGCTTGAGTGATGAACCAGTATTTGATGAAGCGCCGCCGGAGAAAAAAGGCTGGTGGCGGAAGTTCTGGGATGAGTAGTTTCTCAAAATCCCGGATCCCGCGTAGCGGG
>JBAVUZ010000061.1:0-1504 GCA_049697035.1 Candidatus Angelobacter sp.
ACCTGACACCCTGAGGCGCACCTCACAATAGCCGATTCGTTGTAGCGAATCAAGTGCGAATCAGTACAATGCTTTCACGCGAGATCAGCGAAACGATCCATGTCGTGTTCCTTGCCGGAATGGTGGCCGATCGCTCATGACGCGTCACTGCTCCAGGTTCGCCGACATGTCTGGTTACGAGTCAACGCCCCTTGCAACAACCCGGCTTCCACAGCCAAAAAAAACAAAAGGCGCCGAAGCGCCCTCTGCTGTCCATCCTTGTTTAACTAATCCAATTTCGTCGCCGTCACCTCTACCTGCATGCGTTTGGTGCTGTTGATGTCGTCGACGGTGGTGAGAATGGCTGGTTTGCCCAGTGTCAGAAGCGCCCAGGAGTCGGTTCGCGTGGCTCGCAGGAACGGCGCTGCCGGGCCGGCATTCCCAGTGGCGTTGGCAATCTGTTCCGGGCGGATAAAGCTGCTGATTTCAATATCGCAGTGGAGCTGCAACCTGCGGTCCACTTGTTCCTTCATGGAACAGTTAATCCTCAATCCGACATCGGTATACGTATATGCCTTGTCTCCTGCCTTTTCCTGCGTAGTTATAGGGACCTTTGTAGAAACCCGTATGTTCGAAGGCTGATTATCGGTCCTGCCAATCATCATGTAATCGCGCTGGTTGGTGCGCTTGCCATCCTCAAGCTCATACATCACGAAGGCCACCTTGAAAAAGTTCTCTGTCATGCCTTCCCGGCCTGCCAGGATATCTTTCTTGGCTGATTGGTCCTTAGCCGGTTGGTCGGCTGTATCTTTTGCCGGCTGCTGCGCAGCCAGGCTTGAGACAAGCGCTAGAGCAAGTATCACCTTGGTAAAAATCTTCATGGTTCTCTCCTTATCGAGTATTGCCGAGTTTTTGAGGAATAAGCGTTAGATCGGGTATGGCTTCAGTCTGGTCCTGATCGCCCACCACTGGCGGTTCGTCAGGATGGCTTTCCGCGATTACCTCTTCACGCGGCGTGCCTGCCAAATAACTGAGCAATAACTTCTCTTGCTCCGATAATGGCGTTGGCGTTGGGAAGACTGCCGGCCGCTCATTCAATGCCAGAGCCGCGTTCTGTGGCCGCGTGTGCGTTAACGATTTCCGCGGTCGAATCCTGACCGTTTCATTGCGTATAGCCGGCGCGTTCGGCTGAGTCTCTGGATGCGGAGCCGGTTGGTTGGTTCTAGCGATCATGTGTGTCGGCGGCGCAATTTGATGTCTTCCACTGATCAGCACCGCAGCCACGATGATGGCAGCCGCAATGGCTCCCACCCAAAGCCATTTGAAATTCCACCATCCGTGGGCTGCTTCCTTTTCTTCTGCGTCTCGCAGGTTCGCCAGTATCCGGGTTTCCAGCCCCGGACGCGGCTCCGCTGAGGAATAGTTGGCGAGCAGCGAGTCCAGCATTTCATCGATGTGTTTATCTCTTTCCTGGTCAGCCATGTCTTTTCCCCTCCAGCAGGACCGCCAATTTCTCTTTGAGCTG
>JBAVUZ010000062.1:0-1849 GCA_049697035.1 Candidatus Angelobacter sp.
ACCGTAACCGCGCCAGGGCCGAAAAGGCAGTATCCGATTTCGGCAAGGCATTCGCCACGGTCGGCGCATCCCTGTATTCCGAGACATACAACCAGCTATCGGCATTTTTCGCCACCTGCCCCGGAAACTCCCATTTCAATTTCCGTCAGCTCTACATTACGAACAACAATTATGCCGATTGGTCGTTTCTGTTTACGCTCCATGAGGGCCATCGCTGGAACACCTTTCTCAATCGTGAGGCGCTGGCCCTCGTGGAGACCACGGATGGAACCCCCTTTTACCTCAACCTGCATCAGCGTATTCAGGACGGCAACGGCTCGACCAGCGACGACGTAGCCCACACGTTTCTTACCGGGCGCACCGGAAGCGGGAAATCATTCTTTGCGAACTTCCTGACTCTGGCTTTGCAGAAGTACGATCCCCGTACTTTCATCTTTGATCTGGGCGGCAGCTACGAAAAGCTGACCCGCCTCTTAGGAGGCTCGTATCTCAAAATCGGGGCGGAAAATCGTGATTACCAAATCAACCCGTTCAGCCTCGAACCCACCGCTGCTAATCTGGAATTCCTGTTCTCGCTCGTTCAGGTGCTCATTGCGGGAAGCGATGGCTATCAGACCACGACCGACGACGATCGCAATATTTTCCAGGCCATCGAGACGCTGTATGTCTTAGACCGCGACATCCGGCGCTTGAAGACTCTCGCCGGCACACTGCCCCGGCATCTGGCCGACCGCCTACATAAGTGGACAGAAGGCGGCCAATATGGGCATCTCTTTGACAATGTAAGAGACACCCTCACCCTGTCCACGCTGCAATGCTTCGACTTTCAGGGCATGGATGAATATCCTCAGCTCATCCAGGCCTTGCTTTTTTATGTTCTTCACCGCGCCAGCGCCGTCATCTATGACCCTGCGATCCGCCCGACGCTCAAGATTTTCATTCTGGATGAAGCATGGAAATTCTTCACCGTGCCAGTCATCCGCAACTATCTGATTAAGGCTGCGAAGACCTGGCGCAAGTACAACGGCGTTCTCATCATGGCGACGCAATCACCGGAGGACCTGAAGGAATCAAACCTGCTTCCGCTGCTTGATTCCTTTCCTACCAAGATTTTCCTGGCCAACGCCGATGCTGATTATGACTTTTACACCCAGAAATTCCACCTCAACCCGCGTGAGGTAGAGCTGATCCAGACCCTCATTCCCAAGCGCGAGGGACTTGTTAAGACATCCACGATGGGCAAAAAGTTTGTCCTCAACGTGGACCGCAAGAGCTATTGGCTTTACACCAATTCCCCGAAAGACAACGAGCGCTTCGCTGCTGTTGTCCAGGAGCACGGCTTTGAACACGGCCTAGAAATCTTAGGCAGCACTCATAGGAGTTGAATCATTATGCAACGACTACTTCGCTTTACTGCTCTCATCGCAATCTCTCTCAGCGCCGTCCTTGCGACGGCCCAAACCCAGAATCAAACCCAAGCCGCGGTCGAGGCACGCACCATCAAATATGCGGCCAAAGACATTGTTCGCATCACAACCCGGCCGCACTTTACCACCCTGATCCTGCTGCCGCCGCAGGAACGCATCCTCGATTTTGTCATCGGAGACAAAGATGCCTGGGTGCTCGAAGGAACGCAAAACTTCGCCTATCTCAAGCCCACGAAAGCAGGGCTTGAAACCAGCATGAATCTCATCACTGCTTCAGGAAACATCTACACCTTTTATTGCACAAGCAAGGAAGGCGCGCAGGCTGACCTCAAGATTTTCGTCGAACCCACCGACGAAAAATTGCTCACTGCGGCCAGCGGAGCGCCGCGCCTTGTGCCCGCATCCGATGTGGACCAATTCCG
>JBAVUZ010000063.1:0-5873 GCA_049697035.1 Candidatus Angelobacter sp.
CAATGGGAAGGCGCCGGTGCGGGAAGACTGGAAACGTCTCGCCCAGCGCGGCTTTCAGGATTTCAAGCTGCAGGTAGGCGGCCTGGTTGAAAACCCGGTTGTGCTTTCGCTTGCGGATATCGAGAAGTTAGGGATGGTCGAACACATCACGATGCATCACTGCATTCAGGGCTGGAGTGGCGTTGCCAGATGGGGCGGCATTCCGATGCGCGCGCTGATTGATCTCGTTCGCCCGCAGCCGGAAGCTAAGGTAGTGGCCTTCTTCTCTTTCGGCGAAGCACTTTACGGTGGCCCATACTACGACACCCAGAGACTGGAAAATGTACTGAAGGCAGAATGCCTGCTCGCGCTTCGGATGAATGGCCAACCTCTTCCGGACGTATATGGCGCTCCACTGCGGCTGCGCGTTGAGAATCAGCTTGGCTACAAGATGGTCAAATGGATCGAGCGCATCGAGTTTATCCGGTCCGAGAAACAGTTGGGTGCGGGAGAAGGAGGCAAGAACGAAGATGACGAGTACTTCGACCTCTTGCCTAACATCTGAGCGCCGGGCACCAGTTCGCCTCCCTCGGCTCTACGAGCGGATCATCGTCAACACCATTTTGAATCGTGTGGTCGCTTTCACTGCGTGCGGCTTGTCAGCCGGCAGTAGGACGACGTCACCTGGTTTTACCGCTATGGGTTTGCCAGCAACTGTAATCTCTGCTTCGCCTTCAACAGCCTGCACGAGCGCATCGAACGGAGAGGTGTGTTCGCTCAATCCTTGTCCTTCGTCAAACGCGAAGATTGTCACGTTCCCCTTTTCGCGCTTGAGGACGACCCGGCTCACCACCGATCCCACTTGGTAGTTGACCAGACCTAGCAACGGTTGAGCTTCTGCTCCAGCAATCTCTGAGCGTGCAGTTGTGGTTGAACTCATATTCTATATCCTGCCCTTCCTCATTCTTAGATGCGCTGAGGGCTCCCCGGACAACGCCAACCTGCGCGGCGACTCACCGCGCCGCCAAGGGAAACGGTGCCCTCAGCAATGTCGTGCGGCTCGTGCGGGCGACGTTCATGGTGCGCCACAACTCGATTCCCCACCACACCAACGCGATCAGTTCAATGAACCCCGTAAACCCGATCAGCGGGTAAGCCACTCTGGGCACGAAATCCGTCAAAATCTGCAAAAGCACTCGTCCGGTACAGCCCACGTTGAACAGCAAGAACGGCGCCCACAGTGAGTTCATTCGCTTCGCATCGATTCCCGCAAGGATAGGCACTACGCGCGAAGAGACTCCCAGGATCATCATGCTGACAAAGCCGACCGTGAATGCGTGCCGATGAGAACCCATATACGTGTGCGCGAACACCTGATGGGTTAGCGCCCCGTAGACTGGAAAGAACGGCATCATGCCGCACGCGATTACCAACCAAACGTAGGCCGCACGAATGAACTTGAAAGTGCGGTCCGGCTGCGTTGACTTCCGGAACACGCCGATTTGCATGGCCAGCAAAATGGCCCATAGCGGCATGAGCAGATAGGCCAATTCGAGGCCCACTGCGAAATAAAGATTGCGAGTGGTGAGCAGCAGTTCATAGCTAATGATGTTCAGCAGCAAGCTGCCATTGATCAACCAGAAAATCAGCGTCTGGCGATCGTGCTTGGGGTTCCCCAGACCATAGACGTGCGGCACAAAGCGCTGGCTGACTCCGGCGATGATCAGGGCCGCGAAGCCGAGCAACTGTATGTCCCGCAGTGGACCATCGATCAGAGCGATACGCATGATCATGCCATGCTCGGAATGAGCTGTTGCCTTGCCAAAGAAGAACACGGCTTCCAAGACCGTACCCAGCAGGAACCAGAGGAATGAACTGGCAATAAACTTTTCATAAGGGTTGTGCGGTTCGATTGACTGCCGTGCCGTGCGATACAGCACCAACATGAAGAGCACGACGGCCATAGTTTCCACCGTGCCGGAAACTGAGCCCAGCACGAATGAAATTCGAGTCGGCAACAGCATGTCGGCAGCCATTCCCGCCACGATCCCTGATCCCAGAAGATAAAAGCTCAGATTGGCCAGACCCGGCCGCCAAAGCGTGGTGTTCTTAAAGCGTGGGAATGATTGGTAGGCAAAGCCCATGACAAACATGCCGACCCACCCGAAGATCATGGCATGTGCATGGGCATGGATCGAGGACAAAAGTCGTAATTGGAGGAAGTTCTTGCCCAATGCGATTTGCAGAAGGTTGATGGCGCCCCACAGGCAACCAACCGTCAGCATGATCGCTATGCCGGCTTTGAAGAAGCGGCGATAGATGTAGTCCTGCAAGCCTGCCTTGTATACATAAGGCTGCGCGGACGGGTTCCCCATCTCGGCGTTGATCTCGCGGAGGAGTTCATCCAGGTTGGCCTGATGGACTGCAGCAAAGAGGCCCAGTGGTTCGCTTGGACCATGCTCGCCGCCACAGCCCTTCAATCCATGCTCGTCGAAAATGCGTCGCGCGCCTAGGCAGAGCTTCACAATCTCTGCCACGCTGGTATTGGCCGTAATCTGACTCATGACGCTATCCCCTTTTCTCCCTCACACCACCATAAAACCGGAGCTGCGAGTCAGCCATGACTTTTGTCACACCGGCAAATAGCAGGTTCAGCGAGTCTATCGCTCCGCTGCCAGCAGTGACACCGGCAGTGACGACGGCTAGACAATAACTACTCCCTTCACGCGTTGTTCGTACTGGAAGCAGCCGGACCGTTCAGGATGATGGCCACCCTGAACGGAGCCCAAGGTGGTTATGCCGGCAGTTGTGCCAGAAAGCCGCCGAGCTTGGCCGTAGCTTTGAACTGCGGCACCGGATCAAGCTTCTTGAAAGCGCTTGTGAAGGCATTCGACAAGCTCCACATCGTCCTGGCCGAGAACTCCGGGTTTTCCGGCTCGAAATACAGCCGGTGGACTTCGGGCAGCAGACTTCTGGGCGCCTCCAGCTTGCCGTCGATAAACGCCGAATAGAAGATCGGCTTCGCTGTCTCATCAGTGATCTGAGTCTTCCTCCAGGTCTCCACCTGGCGCTGCAGTGGTTCGAAGTTCCGTTGAATCCGGTCAACTCCGACCGAGAGCGTGTCGATCAGGTTGAAGCTCTTGGTGTGCTTGGCCAAAACAGGCGTGAAATCGCCGCTGAATGCCATATTGGAGCAAACAAAGACGCGCAGGCCAGCAGTGAGTCCCAGACGAATGGATTTGTCGTGGGAGTTGCGAATGCCGATGGAGAAACGGCATCCTTCCATTTGTGTTTCAAGATCGAGCACGCCGAACATCTTCGCGCCATCGGAGGAGACAGCGTACTCCTCCTGAACGACACCGATCTGGCGAAAGCTCAGGGTTTCAACCAGGGCCTCGACGATGGTGTGATGAGGCACCGGTTTGTGGGTTGAGGTTGCTTCAGGGACTGGAATCTGCGCCAAGTCAGGCCGCCCGATCTTGGACAGTCCACTGGCAACAAGTGTTCCACTCATGTGGTGTTTCTCCTTTCTTAAAGCAGAGGTAAATCGAATTGGCGGGAGGTTTCTCTAGTTCCAGTTAAACAACGAGGGTTGCTCTGGAATCGAGGTGGCGCGAGGCCGGCGCCGGGAGGAGCGCAGCGTATCCGAGCTTTGCCCAAACACCAGGACAGGGCCGCTGTTGATTGCTGCGTCGATCAGGTTTGTTGCCTCTGAATTGCCATCCACGGCAGTCAAGGCAGGGTGGTCGCTGATTTCTGACGCGCCAGGTTGCACTGTCGGAAACAGCTTCTGGTGCTCGTCATTGAGCGAACGCCATACGGCATCGGCAGTGTCTCCAATCCCGTTCTTTTCGACAAGTTCTCGCGCCATAGCCGAGAGCATGTCGTCATCTTCATCAATGCTCTGCAGCCCTTCTCCGGCGAACTTGCCCTCCATGGTGAGCGCGACCAGCAGCTTCTTGCCCATCAGGCGCAGGCACGATCCCTGCATGGTGCCTTCGTAACATAGGAACTTCACCCGCACCGGCTGGTTCTGTCCAATGCGCCACGATCTGCGGCTTGCCTGTCGCAACGTGTGCAACGAATATCCTGATTCATAGAAGATGATGGTTGGAAAATCGAGCAGATCGAGCCCGGTTTCAACCAGCTTGGGGTGGCCGATCACAACCTGTACGCCCTCTTTGACCTGTCTGGCATACCAGGCTTCACGCTTTGAGGTGTCCACATTGGCTTTGAGTACAGCGGTGCGGATGCCCTCACGTTCGAGGATCTGCCTTAATCGCGCCGTGACATCATGCTTCTGGGTATACACGGCAAAGACCTGGCATCGGCGTCCCTCAGCGAGCTCATGCTTGATCTCTTCCACCAGTTGGCGCTCTTTTGCATAAAGCCGGTCCTGCGGAAGGTCGCGCGTGTGTGCAATCAGAAACTTGACCTTGCGCTGGAGCTGGGGATCAAACTCAGTCCCGTAGAGAGAACCCAGGCCAAAGGGATGATCAGGGTACAGGAGCAAGGTGTGAAGCATGATGCTAAGCACGGAACGGTTGCCCTTGTGCTCCTTTAATGCTGTACGAATGGCATCTTCCAATTCGCCGTAGGCCGCTCGCATCAGAGGCTCCATGGGGACACTGACACAGATCTCCTCGTACGACGGGAGTTCACCCGATATGTCCTCCAGAAAGACGAAGGCGCAGAGATCCATCAGGAATTCACCGAACAGTAGGGGCGAAGCCCCCGGCTTGCGCCGAACCATGGTGGTCGCCTTGGCCTTGGAGCACGCATTCTCGGCAGGCTCGATCTTTGTAATGGTCTCGAGCACTCCATAATCCTGCGCAAAGGCGCTACGGCCCGCACTACCGAACTCGTAGCCGCGTTGCTTCATCTTGGCGGGTTCCAGCCGGAAGAGCGTGTTGAACAGATCGTCCGCGTACCCGCCCAGCAGTGTGCCGGTGAGGCCTACGATCTTGTCGGTGCAGGAAGCGAGGGTTCCAAGCGCATTCCCCTGAGCGGTATCGCCGGCGAGCTGGTGGATCTCGTCACAAATCGCGTAATCGAACCAGCCAGGCATGTATCGGCCGATGAATTCAATGGGCGCCATCCGGTGGATTTTCTCCGGGTCGGCCTGCCACATCGGGCTATACGCCGGCTTGCATGGTTTGTCGTCGCGAGTCTCGATGATCTCGGCAATCTTGGTCTTGCGAAAATCAGCAACGGTAAGACGGCCGTCATCCACGATGATGGGTTTGCCTGTATCAGAATTGATCACACAACCCAGGCTTGGTCCGGAGCGGGGAATTCTGTAGGCGTGGCGCCAGAAATATCCAAGTTTGGCTCTTTCACGCCCGACAACAAACAGCGCCGGCCTGGAGCAGAACGAGGCCCACCGTCTGCGCGAGCTTGCGTACTGCTTTTTCAAGCGCATGTCGCTCAGCGTTGTCTGTAATCCTTCGCGAACAATACGGCCGCCCTTCAAACGGACTTCGTTCACACCGTGCGGTGTCTTCTCATCACCTCCATTGCGAAGATCATCAATCAGGAATACGCGGATCCCGGGAATAGTGAGAAAGGCTTCGCGCGCCCACTTCTCAACAAGGTGAGGAGGCACCATGGCCAGAGCTGTGTATGGATTCCCGGTGCTGTGCACATGGACGGCGGCCAGCGACATCAGCGTCTTACCGGTGCCGCATTCAGCCACGAACATCGCGGTCCTGGCATGCTGCCAGCGCTTGACCACTCCCATAATGGCTACGTTTTGCGCTGGCTTGGGCCTGCGCGACAATTGTTCCAGGCGTGGGGAGACTGCATCCTCGAATTGCTGCAGCGCTGGGTACTCGTGAAGTATGCGTTCTCCGAGTAGCGGAGCGTAGGAACGCATGTAGTCATAAATCGTGGAC
>JBAVUZ010000064.1:0-1796 GCA_049697035.1 Candidatus Angelobacter sp.
GTCTCACCGTGGAAGAAGCATCCGAACTGGCCGCCAACGCCAAACGCGCTGCCCTTGCCATGTTTCCCGACAAAGAACTCGCCTACGATCTGCTCTACAAGCCTCGCCTGCAACGCCTGATGAACGAGCGCTATCGGCTGCAGTAGTGGCCATTTGCCTGGTTTGACCCTGGCGCCGCTACCGCAATACACTCGATTTACCGCAAGGAGTTCCCATGAAGCGTCTGGTCCCGATCCTCACTGCTCTCTTATTGTGCGTCTGCGCTGCGCCCGCTGATGATGACACTCATCATCACGAAGACATGACTGCGGAACAACTGGGGACCGTTCATTTCCCGACTTCCTGTGTCATCGAAGTACAAGCGCAGTTTGAACGTGGAGTGGCTTTGCTGCACTCGTTTTGGTATGAGGAAGCGGAGAAGCAGTTCAATCAGATTGTCCAGGAAGATCCTCGCTGCGCCATGGCGCACTGGGGCGTGGCCATGAGCCAGTGGCACCAGCTCTGGAACCATCCTGATCGCAAGACCGTCAAGAAGGGCCTGGCGGAAGTGGTGAAGGCAAAGGCACGGCATTCCACAGATGATCGCGAGCGTGGTTACATCTCTGCAATCGATGCCTTCTACGGCGGCTCCAAGCGCCGCGATTATCATGACCGCGCCACGGCTTACACCAAAGTCATGGAGACAAATTATCAGCGCCATCCCGAGGACCGCGAGGGCGCAGCCTTCTATGCGCTGGCGTTGCTGGCCTCTGCGCCGGACCGCGACACGACTTTCGCCAATCAAAAAAAGGCCGGCGCGATCCTGGAAACACTCTTCGCGGCGGAGCCGAACCATCCCGGCATAGCGCATTACATCATTCACAGTTACGACAGCCCGCAGTTAGCGGAACTGGGGCTGCCGGCCGCACGGGCTTATGCCAAGATCGCGCCCGCCGCCCCCCATGCTCTGCACATGCCTTCGCACATCTTTGCTCGCTTGGGACTTTGGCAGGACGATATCGATTCGAACCTGGCCTCGGTCGCCGCCACTCGCAAGACAGCGGCCATGCACATGGGCGGTGAGAGTCACCAGTTTCATGCCATGGATTTCCTGGAGTACGCGTATTTGCAATCTGGCCGCGAGGCCGACGCGCAACGTCTGATCGACGAGATCAGAGCCATGCCGGCGATGAAGGACGACATGTATGGATCAGACTTCGATCCCCGCACCTATTCGCTGGTAGCGTTCCCCGCCCGCTATGCGTTGGAGCTTCACCACTGGGGTGACGCGGCGTCGTTGGCTCTGGTTCCGGGGGCTGGCATTGGAGATAACGCGCTCACCTATTGGGCGCGTGCCGTTGGCGCTGCTCGCAGCGGGAACCCGGCCGAGGCGCGCCAGGATATTGCGGAAATCCAGCGCATCCGCAAGACACTGGCAAAGCGGAAGAGCAGCGATTTCATCGACTACATTGACACGGACAGAAAAGAGGCGGAAGCCTGGCTGGCCTATGCGGAAGGCAATCGCGATCAGGCACTAAAGACTCTTCGTACGATTGCTGAAAAGCAAGAAGCTGAAGGTGACGAACCACTGGCGATTCCCGCCCGCGAAATGCTGGCCGACATGCTGCTGGAGATGAACCAAGCCGCGCCTGCGCTAACAGAATATGAAACCGACCTGAAATTCAATCCCAATCGTTTTGACGGTCTGTATGGCGCCGCGCATGCGGCCGAGCTTGCGGGCAAGAACTCTGCGGCCGGCACTTACTACGCGCAATTGCTCAAGATTTGCAATGGAACCGCTTCCGACCGGCCCGAAC
>JBAVUZ010000065.1:0-5495 GCA_049697035.1 Candidatus Angelobacter sp.
CTTGCGCACGCAGTGGGGCAGCCTGATCAATTTTACCCACATGATCACCATTGTCTGGGCGCACCTGTTCCGGTTGAAAGTCCTTGAACGTCATGCTGCGGGATTTGACGTTGTGCCGCTCTGGGCCGCATGGGCTTCGCTTTTATCGCTTTGCACTGCTTGCTTCTGGCTGCTGGATCGTAAGCTGCGCGCGCGGGAGGTGGAACGCTCATGACTCACTCCGCAAACAGCAGCATCGTTTTTGAAAATGTCTCCAAGTTTTACGGAGAAGTGCTTGGCGTGAATCGTGTGAATCTTACGCTGCCTCCGGGCGTTACAAGCTTGGTTGGCCCAAACGGCTCGGGCAAGACCACGCTGATGAACCTTGTAACCGGACTTGTTCGTCCAACGCAGGGCCGCGTAAGCGTGCTTGGCCTCACGCCGGACGAGCCCGAAGAATTCTTCCGCCACGTTGGATACTGCACGCAGTTCGATTCCTTTCCCAAGGGCGTGACGGGCTTCGAGTTCATTCACCAATCGCTGCGGCTGCGCGGAGTGAGTGGCCCTGAAGCTGCGCGACTTACGACAGAAGCGATTGACCGCGTCACTATGAGCGATGCTGCCCATCGCCGCGTTGCCGGGTACAGCAAAGGCATGCGCCAGCGCATACGGCTGGCCCAAGCCATTGCTCATCATCCCACAGTGCTTGTGCTCGATGAGCCGCTGAATGGCCTTGATCCCATGGCCCGTTCAGAATCCATTGCGCTGTTTGAAGCGCTGGGAAAGCAAGGCTTGCACGTGATCATTTCCAGCCACGTCCTGCATGAGGTCGATAAGATTTCCGACCAGGTTGTGCTGATGAGTTATGGCTATGTCGTCGCAGAAGGACAGATTCATGGCGTCCGCACGGAAGTGAAAGAGCATCCCATGCAGATTCTGGTCCGCTGCGCGCAACCTGGCCTGCTTGCTTCCCGCCTGTTTGCTCACGATCATGTGGTGGAAGCCAAGCTGAATAATGACGGCAAGGGAGTTCTGGTGCGCACAAAAGATGCCGACCAGTTTTATCAACTTCTGAACAAGATCGTAGTTGAAGACGATTTTGCCGTAGACACTGTCTCGCCCAATGATGACGACGTGAACTCCGTCTATCAATACCTGATCGGCAGCGGAGGAGGCACGGTATGAGCACAGCGACGATCGCCCGCCCGCGCAAATCATTCAGCGAACTTCCGTGGCAGTTGTGGGCTTCGCAACTGGCGGCTCTGCTGCGCATTGAGATCAAAAAAACGCTCTGGATGCGCCGCAGCATATGGATATACTTGCTGGCGTTTGCGCCGACTGTTATGTTTGGCATCCATGCGCTTACCAGCCCAATGGGACGCAATTGCAGCATTGAAGAAGATACGCGCGTGCTGGCCTATACATTCCAGATATTTTATTTGCGCGTCGGCATCTTCTTTGGCTGCATGGGCTTGTTCACGTGGCTGTTCCGTGGAGAGATCGTAGAGAAAAGTCTCCACTATTATTTCCTGTCACCCATGCGACGAGAATTGCTCGTAGCAGGGAAGTTTCTGGCCGGATTGATAACAACATCGCTGATCTTTGGCGCTTCCGTGCTGCTCTGTTTCACCTTTGTCTATGGACACTTTGGCGCTCCTGGACGGGCCTTTGTATTTAACGGTCCTGGCCTTGGACAACTAGGTTCCTATCTGCTGGTGACCGTGCTCGCCTGCCTGGGCTTCGGTTCAATCTTTCTGGCGTTGAGCCTGCTCTTCAAGAACCCGATTATTCCGGGAATCGTAGTGCTGCTATGGGAATCCTTCCATGCCGTTGCGCCATCGTTGCTGCAGAAGTTCAGCGTCACCTTTTACCTTACGCAGCTTTCGCCAGTCACCATTCCGCCGGATGGCCTCATGGCGCTGTTCACGGTCATAGCTGAGCCAGTTTCGCCCTGGCTGGCAATCCCTGGCTTGCTGTTCCTGAGCGCTGCAATTCTGGTGTTCGCCGCATTTCGCATCCGCAAGACCGAGATCAGCTATCTGGCCGATTAGACTTGTACGCGCGCCAGCAAAGATGCTTTATAGATTGAGAGCAGCTACACAAAGGTGTAATCTATCTGCCGTAGTCTCCGAGTGAGGTTCGCATGTCACTTCGAACAGCCGCTCTACTTCTCGTCGTTTCCGCCAGCACCTTTCTTCTTGTTGCACAGACGCAGGCTCCTGCCGCTCCGCCGCAAACGCCGCGCCAGGCACTGATTGAGATGATCAGTGGCGGACAAGAGGGCGCAATGAAACACCTCACGGTGGAGATGCAAAAGAGCCTCAAGGGAAACGGTGAATTTGCGGCGTTCGACCAGATCAAAGCTGCATCCTCAGAATTCCAGGTTTTTGAAACCGGCCCTGTGCTGCTCGCGGCTGACGATCCCAAAAACCATGGAAAGTTTGAGGTCCACGTAGATAGCGACGATCTTAGCGGCGACACGGACAATATCGACATCTCATTTCACCAGTTCCGCGATGGCGTAGAAACAGACGTCCCATACGCTGCATTGCTCTCGCGCTTTACCGTAGGGCTCAAGCAACAGCAGAATGTCTGGCGACTGAATGAGATATCCATCAACATAAAAGTGCCAGTCGGAGATCCCAAGCTATTAGAAAAGCTTGGCAACGGCGTGCCCGGAATGATGATGGGAGCCAAACCCGGTGCAGGCACAGATGGCAAACCGGAAAAGCCGAGAAATTTGGCGCCTAGAGAAGCAATCCAAATGCTGGGCATGACCGAATCGATGTTTGCACGCACACACCCCGAGATTGGATTTACCTGCACGTTAGCTGACCTCGCCAAACCCAACATGCTTAACCTGGATCCACGTATCTTCAGTGGTGAACCGTACCGTGGCTACAAATTCAGTTTAAGCGGATGCCAGGAAAAGCCATCCGGAAGTTTTCACTTGATCGCCGAACCGGTCTTGCCGGCGCCCAAAGCTAAAGCATTCTGCACAGACGCAACAAATAATATCCGCAGCAGCGACGACGGCTCAGGCTCGAGCTGTCTATCCTCTGGCAAACTGGCGGCCTTCGGCGCTGAAGACGGAGCCTGGGTCGGAGATACAGTCCATTTCACAACAGGGCCATCGCAGAAGTAATTCTATTGCTGGAAAAATGGGTCCGGCTCCCGCTTCTGCAAAAATGGGTTCGTCTCCCGCTTCTGCAAAAATGGGTTCGTCTCCCGCTCGTCGCCGATGGTCGTCATCGGCCCGTGTCCGGGAACCACTTCTGTTTCATCCGGCAGCGCCAGCACCTGATTGTGCAGTGAACGCATGATCTTCTCCATCGATCCGCCCGGCAGGTCCGTGCACCCAATGCCGCCAGCAAAAAGCGTGTCCCCGGCAATCAGCTTTTTCTCCGCTGGAAAATAAACGCAAATGCTGCCTTCCGAGTGGCCCGGCGTGTGGATCACGTTTGAGGAAATCTCCCCAATCTTCAGCACGCGTCCCTCGCCCACCGCTTCATCCACTTTCACTTCTCCCGGGGGGGGCATGCCCACCCAAGCGGCTTGCATATCCAGCATCTTCAACAGGGCATAGTCATTTTGGTTCATCAGGATCGACGCGCCTGTAGCTGCTTTGAGCTTCATTGCTCCGCCCACGTGATCTATGTGCGCGTGTGTAATCACAATCTGTTTAAGCGTGAGCTTTTCCTGCCGCAATATTTCCAGAATTCCCTCGATCTGGTCTCCGGGATCAATGACCATGGCTTCGTGGGTTTTCTCGTCGCCAATTACGGAGCAGTTGCACTGCAGCGGGCCGACCGGGAATATCTTGTGAATCATAGAAAAAGCCTATCACTGATTAGCACGGATGACACGGATCGGTCACCGATTTCCGACATCCCAAGCAAGGGTTTGCCGAAGTGGTCCAAGAAAATCGTGACATGAAACGGGCCGCACACGGCGGCCCAATGTCATAGAACTTAATTCTGCGACTTTCTTACTTCTTCGGCGTCTCCACCGGCGTTGGAACCCTATCCATGATTGAAGATGAGCCACGCATGGTGGTCATATAGGTTAGCGCCATCGACGTAATCATGAAGATGATGGCGCACCAAGTCGTCAGGCGCGAAAATACAGTGGCTGTGCCGCGCGGGCCAAACGCAGTCTGGCTGCCCATGCCGCCAAAGGTGGCCGCGATATCGGCGCTCTTGCCGTGTTGCAGCAGCACCACCACAATCAGTACCGCACAAACAATCACATGAACAATGGTTATCAAAACGCTAAGCATCTGTAATCTGGAGTCCTTTCAAAACTTGGTGCGGAAGGGGGGATTTGAACCCCCACGCCTTTCGGCGCCACCCCCTCAAGATGGTGTGTCTGCCAGTTCCACCACTTCCGCTCTGGGCCTGTTTGCACCCACAAGCGCAGAACGCCGGATGGGCGAAAAAGGAAACTCGATTATAACAAACTCCGTTTCCGCTCACCTAAAAGAAGCTGTATCCTTGTGGCTCCATGAACAAACCTCTTTTTGCTCCGATTTTGATTCTTGCGCTTGCCATCACTCTCTCGTTTGCCCAGTCAGCCGATAAAGCCAGTTCCACCGCGGCTGAGCCTGCGTCTGCCCAGAAACCGGCCTCCACGCCCACATCGCCAGAAAACCCTGCAAAGCAGCAACTCTTTTTCGTGCTGCTCAAGCGCCCTGCCAACCCGCCACAACTGAGCAAAGAAGATGGCGAAAAGCTTCAGGAAGAGCACATGGCCAACATCCGCAGGCTGCACGCTGAGCACAAGCTTCTGGTGGCCGGACCATTTCTTGATGATGGAGTCCTGCGCGGCATCTTCGTGTTGCAAGCCAGTTCGCTGGCAGAAGCCCAGGGCTGGGCCAACTCCGATCCTGCCATTAAAGCCGGACGCCTTCAGGCTGAAGTTCACGGACCGTGGGCCATACCTCCGGGCCGCATCCATGAAACCACCACACCAAACACACTGGAGCAATATTCGCTCCTGTTTGCCGATCAGGGCGACAAGTGGGACCCCAAGTCTGCTGGGCTCCAGGACCTGATCAAGCGCCACGTGGCATATCTAACGGGCCTCATGGCAAATAATAGTCTCGCCGTCGCCGGCCCATTCCTTGATGGCGGCGCGTTAAAGGGCGTCTTCATTTATGCCGCCCCGCTTGATGAGGCGCTCAAACTGGAGCAGGATGATCCCATGGTCAAGGCCGGAAACTTCAAGATTGAAGGCCACCCCTGGGCCACGGCAAAGGGAGTACTGGCGGCAGGGCAGCCTTTGAAATGAGATTTTGCCTTGCGCCCTACCCTCAACTGTTCCCCCTGATCAGTGTCATCAGTGTTGATCAGCGGCAAGCCTTGCTTTTCCTGATCACGGCGATGTCGGCGATCGCGTTCGACGGTTTTGGTTTTCCGATCACCAGATCACGCGCGATCGCCCGATCACCCGATCTTGCCATCCCCTCCCCCCTATACCTCAATTAGCATTACAAAGAACTTACGCCATTTAATCCC
>JBAVUZ010000066.1:0-1618 GCA_049697035.1 Candidatus Angelobacter sp.
GCCTCCGGACTACGCGCATGAATACATCACGCCATTGGATGGCCCGCGGTTTCTCGGCGCTGTTTGCGCTGGCGCTGTTGTATCCGTTCACCGCGCTGCTTGCTCGCATTGGCCCATGGCAATGGGGCGCCGACGTTCGCGGCCCAGCGCTGGCGTCTGTCCGTGTTTCGCTTCTGCTCACCGGCTTTGCGATGGTGATCATTGTCGCCATTGGCACGCCGGTCGCCGCGTACATTGCGCGCTGCTCCACGCGCGAGCGTCTATGGTGGCAGGCCATATTGCTGGTGCCGATTCTCCTGCCGCCTCTCGCGCTTGGCATTCTGCTCACGCTGGCTTTCGGTCCATATGGATCGCTTGGCACGATGCTTGAGCACTTTGATCTGCGCCTGACCAACAGCGCCGCTGCTTTTATCGTCACGCAGGTTTATGTCGGCATGGGTTATTACGTCCTCGGCGCCGTCGCCGCCTTTGACGCTGTTCCCACGATCCTGCAAAAGCAGGCAGCTCTTCTTGGCCTTCCGCCTCTAAAGGTTTTTCTGCGCGTCACACTGCCGCTCTCGCGTTTGGGACTGGCGGTGGCCCTCAGCATCGCGTGGGTGCGCGCCATCGGAGAATTCGGCGCCGTCGTCGTCACCGCTTACTATCCTTCCGGCATGCCGGTGCAATTGTGGGTGAACCTGCAAAGCTTTGGATTGCCCGCCGTCATGCCGCTGCTGGTTGTCTTTCTTGCCGTCGCGCTGCCGCTGCCATGGCTGGTGCATGTGCTGGCCCAGAGAAATCGCCATGCTTAAAGCGCACATCATCAAAAAGCGCCGCGACCTGGAGGTCAACGTCACGCTGGAACTGGAACCCGGCAGTGCCGTGGGATTGTTCGGCGCGTCTGGCTCGGGCAAGAGCACAGTGCTTGCATGCATCGCCGGCATTGAGCAGCCTGATGACGGTTTTGTGCAGTTCAACGGACTGCAACTTTTTCCGCCTTCGCTGCCGCTGCATCGCCGCGCACTCGGCTACATGACGCAGGAGCCTGGCCTCTTCCCTCACCTGAGCGTGAGTGAAAATATTCATTTTGGAATTGCAAAAGCTCTGGCCGCCACCGCGCAGCAACAGCAATGGATCGCCACTTTGCGCAATCGCCTGCAACTTGACCCGCTGTGGCACGCACCCGCCGCGCTCATCTCCGGCGGACAGGCGCGTCGCGTTGCCCTGGCGCGCATGCTCGCGCGCAAGCCGCCTCTCGTCCTGCTCGACGAACCTTTTGCCGGGCTCGATCGCCAGCTTGTCCGCGAGTTGATTGATGATCTCATCTTCTGGAGCCGGCAAATCGGCTTCAGCATGATCGCCGTCGATCATCAGGCTGAAGTGCTCAACCTCCTGTGTCCGCAACAAGCCATCGTGCTTGAGCAAGGCAAAATCGTGCAGCGTGGCACGTGGACTGAACTTTACAACGCACCGGCGACACCGCTGCTGGGATCGTTGCTGGCGCCGCTGTGAAAATAAATGACATTTGTGGACCGCAGCCGCCGGGGTCCCCGGAACGCGCCGCTTTTGCGCGTGCTGGGGTGGAGCCGCCCTCGGCTGCGCACACATTTCTTGATCGTGGACCGCAGCCGCCCTCGGC
>JBAVUZ010000067.1:0-4678 GCA_049697035.1 Candidatus Angelobacter sp.
CGGGAAGCCTACGCTCCATGCCCGCGCAAATACACCCTCCAGAAGAAATAAGCCGTCATACTGCAGCCGATCGTGATCACAACGTAACGAACGCTTTTGGGGTCCATCTTTTGCGCGTACCAGGCTCCCACATATCCGCCCAGAGCGCCGCCAAAGATCATGACCAGGGCCTGCGGCCAGAACACTGCACGGGCGATGATGAAGACGGTGACGGCAACGGCATTTCCGCAGGTGGCCAGCAGGGTCTTGAGACCGTTCATGCTGTGGATGTTCTCAATGCCCATCATCGCCAGCAGAGCCAGCATTACGATCCCGATGCCGGCGCCAAAGTATCCAATATAAACCGCGGCGCAGGCCTGCAACAGCGTAACGCCGATCACACGCATGGCCGATGGCCCGCCTTCAGAATGGTGGCGATTGATCCAGGAGGTGACTTTGCCGCTGAAGGTAAATAACAAGGTTGCACCCAGCAGCAGCCAGGGGATCATCTTGTCAAAGGTCGCTTGCCGGGTCTTGAGCAACAGGACCGAACCGACGATGCCGCCCAGAAACGTAATGACGATCAGGGGCAGAATGCGCTTAAAGAGCTCCGCGCCCAGCGCCTTGCGATACGCGCCGGTGGAAGCCAGCGTCCCGGGCCACAGGGCGACGGTGCTGGTGGCATTGGCATTGATGGAGGGCACGCCGGAAAAAAGCAGCGCGGGAAAGGCAATAAAGCCGCCGCCTCCGGCGACGGAGTTCACGATTCCACCCGCCATGGCGGCAAGAAAAAGCAGGATGGAGTGGTGTGAGCTCACTCAATATTCTAGCGGACTTTTTCCGCTTGCGCGGGCGCGGCGGCGAAAACAAAAAATCAACGCGAGGCGTAACGGGTCTTCAATGCCATGATGATAAGCAGCAGAGCAAGTGTAACAGCGTTGGCAACGATCACGGGCATGGCCCACAGGCGGATGCCATAAACCAGCCAGAGCACCACGCCGGCGGAGAAAGTAAGCAGCATGGCCCATGAGAGATCGTCGCAACGCTTGCTCCGCCAGGCGTGCAACACCTGAGGGATGAATGAAATTGTGGTCAACGCTCCCGCGATAAAGCCAAGCAAGGAAGTCAGGCGCATGTGAGACTCGTTCTCATAAAATGGTTCTGTCATCTTATTCTGTTACCAGCCCAGGAATGTCCGTTGCTGGTATGAATATAAAATTATTTTCCGTCCAGCGACCAGTTGCCAACATCTGTTGAGAGAAGTTGATTGAGGTTAATTCATGCCTGAGAAAGCGGCTTTTTTTACTTTTCTGATCGCAGCGCTAGCGCTCAATCTATCGCCCGGGCCAGACATGCTTTACGTGATTGGCCGCAGTGTAGGCCAAGGCCGCAAAGCCGGGATTGTCTCGTCGCTTGGGGTATTCGTTGGCTGCTGGGTACACATTCTGGCAGCGGCTTTTGGGATTGCGGCATTGCTTAGGTCTTCACCGGTCGCGTTCAATGTGGTGCGTTACGCAGGCGCAGCTTACCTGATCTATCTAGGAATAAGAATGCTGGCGCAGAAAGCCGATCTGACGTCACAGCAGCTCAAAACTCAAAGCCTTGGCGCCATTTTCCGCCAAGGCGCGATCACGAACATGCTCAATCCCAAGGTCGCGATATTTTTTCTGGCGTTTTTGCCCCAGTTCATTGATGCACAACGCGGCAGCGTGGCGTTGCAGATTGTAGTGCTAGGATTGATCTTCAACGTCGGCGGGACGCTAGTGAATCTGGCTGTGGCTTATGCCGGCGGGACGCTGGGTGAATTGCTGCGACGGAATCAATCCATCGCGCGATTGCAGCGGCGCTTCACCGGGCTGATTTTTATGGGATTGGGATTACGGCTGGCGTGGCAAAAGAGATAGCGCCACACGAATGAAAAAGAGCACGCCAAACTTGCTGCGTGCCCTGTTTTCCTAACATCAATTCTGAAGCTACATCAAAAATTCATTGGTCTGCCGGGTGATGGGATGCTGCATCTCTTCCAGTTCGTTCTTGACCTGGTTCAAGCCATACACAAGATGCTCAAACTCATGTGACATCTTGCGGAAGAGCGGCGCGACCTTGGCGTACTCAAAGTGCTCGAACTTTGAGACGATGTAGTAGCTCTCCTTGCCGGCTTTCACGAAACCGATGAGGCTCTCCATACGGGTGCGGCGCAGGCGATATTTGTTCAGGCCCTGCGGAAACATGCCGGTGAAGAAGAGCGAGTAATCGCCAATGTGTTTCCGCACTTGGCGCTCGCGATCGAAAGACGGAGCCGGACCGTAAACAGGGTCTGATTCCAGCAGCATTTCGCCCACATCGCATAGCGGGCGGCCGTCTGCGTTTTTGATTTTGTAGAGGGTTTCTGCTTCGCAGAATTCTGTGAGCAGATTGGCTACGTAATCGTGCACTTCCGCGCTGCGCACGCCAATCTCACCGTAATTTCGCTCAACTACTTCCTTGAAAAACCGCTGCAATGGATTCGATTCAGGTATCACCTTGTCACCCCTTTTCCCTGCACTACGCCGTCAAATGCCGTTACGTCGTCACCGCCCCGGCACTTAACACGCAAAGCAAATTGGGGAACGCTGATTAATATGAGTGCAGTATGAGTACTCTGGGTTATCTGAAGCAAGTAATTTGTGAGGTAACTCTGCACTTTGGCAGCAGCACGAATAGAGTGCTAAAAAGCAGAGGGACAATGAACAACCGTGTGGACTCTGAGCATCAGAGAGAGATCCTTCGCTCCGCTCAGGATTTCGCCTGCGGGCTCGTACGCCCGCAAAACGGCTTAACTCTCATCCACCCAAACCTTTTTTCACCAGCTCACTTACGGTCTTGCCTTCCACGCGCGCGCCCGTGGCCTGGAGTTTTGCCATCACATTTTTCATCACCGTGCCCATGTCTTTCATGGTTGGTGAGCCCATTTCAGCGATGGTGGCTTTCACGGCCTCAGCAATCTGCTCTTCGCCCATGGCTTTAGGCAGATAGTGCTCGATCATCTTGATCTCTGCCGCTTCTTTATCGGCGAGTTCCTGGCGTCCGCCTTTGGTGAATTGCTCAATGGAATCACGGCGCTGCTTGATCAGCGTGCTCAGGATCTGTTGCGTCTCTTTGTCATCGAGCGGCGCGCGCTTTTCGACTTCCTTATAACCGAGCGCAGACTTGACCATGCGCAGAGTGGAAAGGCGCAACTCGTCGCGGCTACGCATTGCGTCAACCATATCTTTTTGGATCTGCTCGCTGATCGTCATCGATGGAAACCTCACGGAGGTGGAGAAAGAGAATTATAAGCTGAGCCGTTTGATTCCTGCCCTACGGGCGAATTATGATCGGAACTCCTCCGGAGAAATCATGCAGCCGCTTGCCCTTATCCTGAACATTGCCATTGTTGTGGGTATTGTGGGGATCGTGGTTTATTGGGTGCGGCGATTTGCCGTGTTTCTGGGCTATAAAGCCATTGAGCCTGACGTGCTTCAGATTGCGGAGCTGCTGAAAGCGCAGCCATTGCGTGATCGCAGCGATATAGTGCTGGAGGGTCACTATGGCGGCAATCCCACGATTGTCCGTTTCTCTCATCGGGTGGATACGCCGGGGCTCGACATCCAAATGCGCGTGCCTGCAGCCATTAGCTTTTTCCTGGTCCCCAAAAATATTCCCGCCACCAACGAGGGACGCGTGCTGATGCGCACCGGCAGCGCGTCCCTGGACAGAAGATTCAACGCCCGGACCGATCATCCGATGGAATTCATGATGCTCACCGCGGTCGCCGCCATAAAGAGCGGCCTTGAGCAGCTTTGCTGTTCAACGCAAACAGGGCTCACCGTCCGTGACCGCGTGATTGAACTGAGCGAGCTCACCATACCGCCATTTACCGCGAACCACGTTTTTGATCATCTGCAATCCATGCTGACGCTGGCAAAAGCCATACACGAGATGCCCGGAGCAGACCGCATCAAGGTTGATCCACTGCCGCAAAGGGGAAGCAGTTGGCCGGTGCGGATAGCGTTGGCGGGAGGGCTGGTGTGCCTGGTGGCCCTGCTTTTTACGCAACCTTACAGCCGAATGCCGGGGGCAAGCGCAAATGCAAATACCATTGCGCCGCCTTCCGGTGTGGCGCCGGGTGACACTCTCCGCTTGCAGCAGTTGCAAGGATGGCATGCAGCGACAAGAGACGACTTCCCTGCCGCAGTGCAGCGCTACCTGCAAGAACGCCGGTTGGAGCCTTCAGGCCATATTGTGGCCGATTTTGCCGGACGCGGCAGCGCCGTTGACTCAGCCTATCTGCTGGTGGATACCGCCGGTCGGAGACGGGTGAGCATGCTGGCAAAAGGAGCAGTGGCTTACGACGCGCTTTTTCCCAAAGTGGATTTTCTGGCGCGCGTATCCAAGAGCACGCTGGGGAAGATACAATGGATGTCGTCAGGTCCTCCGTTACCTCCCGATGGCGATGGTTTACTGGTTGTGCAAAACGCGAACGATCCAACCGCAAGCGTGGTGTTGTTGAGACACGGCTCGCAAACCCTCTCGGCCCGTCCCGCAGACTTCAACAAAATCGATCTGGCTCAGCAATAACAGGAATTCAAGAACAGGAACAGTTAAATATGATTCGCAAAGGCCGCCTTTTTACTCCGGGTCCAACCCAGCTTTTACCTTCAGCCCAGCTCGCCATGGC
>JBAVUZ010000068.1:0-13318 GCA_049697035.1 Candidatus Angelobacter sp.
GAATGTGTTCCTCTGGGCCAATCTTGATCCTGAGTTTTCCGGTCATCAGGAAGATAAATTCCACGCCGGGATGCGAATGGCCTTTCACCTTGGCCGGATCGAGGTCCTGGAACTCCGCATAGAAGGCGCTCAGCTTGCGTTCGGTAGCGGGAAAATCCAGGCTTTCAAAAAAATAAGATACGGGCGCGGCTCCAGGCCGCTCGGGGAAGCGCAAGCGTTCTTTCTTGCGGCTGATGGCCACCACGTGGCGTTTGCGTTCGTCGGTAAAAAAATGGTCAAGCCCAACGCTGAAGACCATGGAGATGCGCAGCAGAGTCGGCAACGTGGGGAAGAGCTTGCCGCGCTCCAGCTTTGAAAGCATTGCCGGTGACAAGCCTGTGTGCTGCGCCAGTTGTTCCAGCCCCATGCTCTTCCGCAGCCGCAGCGTCCGCAGCTTTTCACCGATCCGGTAAGGGTCCAACCCCTGGCTGATGGTCTTGTTCATGGAAGCGCCTTTTTTCCTGCCAGTAAAAAATCCGCCCTGGATTTGACTGGCATGCAAGCTAGTTTTGGTTCTGTATGTATTTTCTTTCTACGAAAATTTATTTTCTCTATAGTTAATAAAGCATTGCCGCAGGCAATGCAAGTACAAAGGAGTTTTCAATGAAAAAGCTGGATGTGATCGCAGTAATCCTATTGATCGTGGGCGGGCTCAATTGGGGCCTCGTCGGCCTGTTTCACTTTGATCTGGTGGCCGCAATTTTCGGCATGAAGTTCGGCCAGACCTCATGGCTTAGTTCTGCTGTGTATGTGCTGGTAGCTCTTTCCGCGCTGTTCAAGGCTGTAAGCCTGACTTCGGGGCAGCCAGTTGCGGTGCAACGGCAGGCATCAGCTCGGTCCCATTAATCCCAACGCGCAATCGTTTTCCCAATACATGTTTTCAACCACGAAGCAGGAGACAAGCAGATGACAACCCAAGCCATCCCTACCGCTCAACTCGATATTCTTGAAACCGCCGTGTCCGCCGGCTCATTCAAGACTCTGGCCACCGCCCTTGAAGCTGCGGGCCTGACGGACGCGCTGGAGGGCGCAGGTCCATTCACCGTCTTCGCTCCCACTGACCGAGCATTCGCCAAACTACCCAAGGGACTGGTCAACATTCTTCTTCAGCCTGACAGCAAAGACAAGCTTACAGCCATCCTCACGTATCACGTGCTGCCGGCGCGAGTCACTGCCGCAGAAATTCCTCATCTCAGCTCGGCAAAGACTGTGAACGGAGAACCCTTGCAGATCAAGGTCAATCAGGGCCACATTCAGGCAAACCAGAGCAGCGTGATCTCAGCGGACATCTTGTGCAGTAACGGTGTCATCCATGTAGTAGATTCAGTCCTGATACCAGAGTAGGTGAACTTTTTAGCAAAGGGCTAAACCCCGCCCGCAATGGGTGTGTCCGCAGCCTGATGCTCTGCACTCCAGTGCGCCTCAAACCATAACCTCAAACAAATAATAAGGAGAGTGTCACAATGTCTTCATTTCCAACCAAAACAAGCAGCGGCGAGCGTGAGGGAAACTTTACATCGACCATAGAATCACAAACCTCAAAAATTCCTTCCGGCGGATATCTCACGGCAGCTATCGTGTCGATGATCGGCTCAGCAACGCTCCGCCTCATGGGCAAGGACAACTGGGCGCTTTTCGTCGGCCAATGGGCACCTACCTTCCTGGTTCTGGGCGTTTACAACAAGATGGTGAAACAGCACGGATCAGACGCGTACAGCCGCGCCGCGTAGTTTCACCCCGCCAGCCGGCTTACGGAGAAGGGGCCGGCTGGCGTCCCACCCGAAATCCGTCGCGCGGGCACAGAGATGAGAAGCGTGGTTAGTTGCGGTAGCTATCCCTTTCTGATCAGTGTCATCAGTGCAAATCAGTGATAAGAATTGCCCTGCCAACCAATTTTCATGAATAAAGCAAATACAAAAAATGCCTGCGGCTTCAGCCGCAGGCATTGTCTTCTCTTGACGGAAACTTAGAACCGCCAGATGACGCCGCCGGAATAGCGGAAGTTGTTCTGGTTGCTGCTGGTGCCGGAGGTAAGGCCGGTCAGAGAGTCGAGCGTGTTGAAATTTGTGCGGATGAAATCTACCTGCGCCGCGCGAATGGCGAAGTGGCGAGAAAGGCCGATGTCGATGCCGCCGCCAAAAGCCATGGCGAACGCGTTGGAGCTATCCAGTGGCACCGAGATGCCTCCGAGGATCGGCACGCTGACGCCCGCGCCCAGGCTGGAGTGCGCCGCGCCGAACAGCGCGTGTCCAAAGACCGAGCTCTTGCCGAAATAGCCGGTGACCGTGGGACCAAACAGCATGTCATACATGTGCTGTTGCGTGCCGGCCGAAAAGCCAAGCCCGGAAATGCCGGCCAGTTGTTTGGAGTTGCCACTGAAGTCGGCGGTGAGGCCGAAATGGCGGGTGAAGTTGAAGGTGCCCTGGGCTTCCCAGCCACCAAGGCTGCCGCCTAAATTGAAATTGCTGCCGCCGATGCTGGTGCTGCCAAGATCATTGCTGGAATGAAGCAGGGAGTATCCCCCGAAAATGGTTCCGCGTGTTGCTACCTGGCTGGTCTCCTGCTGGGCAAAGCTCAACATGGGAAGACACAAAACGGCTGAGAATAAGATCGCGCGTAAGCGCATGGATGGCTCTCCTTAATAAGGTGGGTTCGCTATCAATACAAACCCGCGCAGCAGAAGTTGTTGCGCTGGCGGAAGTAAAGAACTGTGGCCTGTCAGAGAGAGCGGAAGTAAAGAATTGTAAGAAAGAGGAACCTTTGCCACTGATTGACACGGATCTGCGGAGAACGGCCAAGATAACCGCGACCCAACCACCGAAGTTGAGTCGCGATTTGCTATTTAGGCGTCTGGGCTAGTGGGATTCCACGCTGTTAACTGCCCTTGATCCGGATAACTGTTGCTCTAAGTTACTTCTTACAGCTATCACTTACCATCTTCACGGCGGTAGCCGTCAAGTGACCGTGCTCTGTGACTTTCTTGTCCATGCCATGCTCTTTTGCTTCGTCCTTTGCATCTTCCTTCATTCCGTGCATCGCGGCGTTGGAAACCACGCCCGTAACCGCTACCGTGTGCCCGACGTGCGGCGCCAGGTCGACACTGTCACTCTTTACTTCCCACGTGCCGCCTTTGCCGGTGGTGAGGTTGTATTCATTGGCGTCATCGCTTTTCGCAAGACAGCCAGTGAGCGTCCGGGTTTTCTTGTGAGTGGTTTTCTTGTCCTGGTCCGCAGCCAGCCCTGTTACTCCCGCAAACACAAACAAAGCAAGTACCGCCATTACGATCTTCAGTTTCATGCGTATTCCTCCGATAAGTATGATGTGAAAGCAAAGGGCAGGGAACTGCCGGTGCTCAAAATTAAGAGCAGCAGCGGCGCATGGCTTTCCATACGTCACCCATCATAGGGGCGGGAGCAGACGAGCATGTGTTTCCTTTTGCACACTCCTTTAACGGATCCTTACCGCTCGCATCAGCCGTCGCTGGCGAAAAATATTCTTTTGCCATTCCCCTTATGGAACTGGAAGAAGTGAAAACGTGGGCCAACCCGCCAACTTTTCCGCGCAACGCGTGAATCCAAAAAATCTGGAGGACTTTATGAAAATCCTAAGCCTCAGTAAGTTGTTCATCGCCGCCGCTCTGCTGTGCACCCCAATCATCGCGTCGAATGCTCAGGCGCAGCACGCCAGGGAATTGAGTATTTCACCCGGGAACTCCGTGATCACCTGCATGCCCGGACTTGTCTTTAGGTGTAACCAATTTGGATGTTTCTGTGTGAAACCCTGATTGTAAAAACGTCCGGCGCTTCATCTTTCCGCTTTTTCTCTAACTCACAATGGCATGGCGCCCCATCCTTCGCGCTTTTTGCGAAGGATGGGATTCCACACGTTCGCGGCGTCCTTTTCTGATTCGGTTGCCCTCGCTATAATCCCGGCGTGCGCTTCTTGCTCTGTTGTTTTCTTGCTGCGATTGCAGCGTCGAGCACGTTGCATGCGTCCTCGGTGGACGACGACCGCCATGCGGCCATCGATCGCGCTCTGAACTTCCTGCACAAGACCGCGTTGGACGACGCGAACTTCTCCCGCTATGGCGCAGATCTCTTGTGGTGTTTCTATACCATCGCCCATACTTCCAACGATCATGAGCTGAGTGAATCCGCGGGACGCATGGGACGTGAGTTGGCGCAGCGCTGGCGCAAATCTCACCGGCATGTTCCGGCCGATGCAAATGCCGCCGGCATCTTCCAGCTTGTGACGGGAGCATATTCCGCTGACCGGCTCGGATTTCCGGACCGTCGATTCAAGGCTGAGCTGCGCCGTGCCGCCGCGAAATTTACCGCGCAGGATTACCTTGGCTTTGATCCTGCGCACGGGCCTCCACGTCTCGATAACCCTGGTCGTTACGATCAATGGTACGGCGCTTTGATAGTGACCTTTTTCGGCGATGCGTACGGCATCGGGATGGGAGCCCATTATCGCGATGTGCTGCAATGGCTGCCGCGCCTGCGTCCGTATGAAGGGTATGATGAAGACACGGAGTTTGATATTTTCTATGCCATTACGCACCTCATCTACACGCTGGATCGCTATCATGAGCACCGTGTCTCAAGTTCGCTCCTGCCCAATGAGCTGGCTTTTCTGCGCCGCAAATTAAAACAGGCGATTGAGGATGAAGATCCTGAAATGGTGGGCGAAGCTCTGGATTGTCTTAAAGCCACCGGATTTGAAAATGATCCGCAGGTCGCAGACGGTTTGCAGTTTCTTGTATCCACGCAGCGCCCGGATGGCGCATGGGCTGGCGATCCCGACGATCTTTACACGGAATATCATTCCGCGTGGGCCGGACTCGATGGACTGCGCGATTATCACTTTCATGGCCGCGTAAAGACGCTGCCTGTCCACTAAACCAGTTCAAGTCCAGAAACATAGATCTCACAGGCACGTTCCCCACTTCCTTGTTCAAAATCGGCAAAAGCACATTACAATCTCGCATACACAATGCTCTGGGCTGCAAGCTTTAAGTGAAGTGCTCTTGGTTTCTGCCCAGGCGCAATTTTCTGGCTCGATTTTCTGGCTCGATTTTCTAGCTCGGTTTTCTAACTCGAAGCAAGCCCAGGTTCTTGTTTCAAGGTTTTTGGTCGAGCGCAGTTGTATGGGCGCTGGACTTCAGGAGAACGGTATGAAGAGGCTAAGCATTGTGGTGTCCCTGCCGGGTGAGAACAACTACTTGCGCGAGCAGGAAGCCGCTGCCAGGACCACGGCACAACGGCTGGGACTTGATCTGCACGTAGTCAACGCCAAGAGTGATCCAATCACGCAGAGCCAGCAGGTGCTGGAAGTGGTGCAGGCACAGTCCGGGCGGCCGGATGGCGTGATTGTGGAGCCGGTAAATAACCAGGGATTGCCTCGCGTGGCGGAAGCTGCCGTGGCTGCCGGAATCGGATGGGTAGTGAGCAATGCGCGCGTCGATTACCTCGAACCGTTGCGCAAGCGCGCCAAAGCGCCGGTGTTTGCCGTATCGCAGGACCACACGGAAATTGGCCGCATGCAGGGGCGGCAGTTTCTCGCTATCCTTCCACGTGGCGGCTGCGTGCTGTATCTGCGTGGCCCGGCAACAAATTTTTTAGCGGCGCAACGGTCAGAAGGTTTGGAGAGCGTGCTGGGCGCCAGTGTTCAGATGAAAAGCCTGAAAATACAGTGGACCGCCGAAAGCGCTTACAACTCTGTGACGTCATGGCTGCGGCTTTCAACTGTGCACGCTGCGGATACGCATCTGGTTGCCGCGCAGAATACCGATTTCGTCCTGGCGGCGAGACAGGCCTTTGAGGAAAACGCCTCCGGTGCGGACCGCCAGAAATGGCTAAGCCTGCCCTATTGCGGCGTCGGCGTGCTCAGCCAGGCCAAGCCCTTGCTGGATGCAGGCACACTGAACGCCGCCATCATCACCTCGCTCACCATGGATACCGCAATGGAGATGCTGGTGCGCCACATTCAAACCCGCTCGCAGCCTCCGGCGCAAACTTTTGTGAAGGCCTGGTCACAACCCACGCTGGAAGACCTGGCCAAGCTTTATGGTTAACTTGTGCTCAGCCAAGTGCACAATGAAATGGTTTATCTTTTTACGAATGTTTCCCGTACTCTGGTCCTCGGGCTCAACATGAAGCCACTGCGCTTCCGTTCTGGTTACTTTGCTTTTGTATTCACGTTTGTCACGTTACTGTCTGGCTGTCATACATAAAGACTTGTCCGGCGCACTACGTGGTTGAGTCTCCGCCGCTCACAGCTGATGTTTGACGACATCGGGGCACTGCTGAAAGGCAACGGTTTTCCGATCACGCGCGATCACTCGATCACGGCGATCAACCGATCTGGTCTTCATGGTTTCTGCGTCGGCCTTAAGAGCACCTCGCTAATGAATGCTTGCGGTCTCAACGTGACCAGCGTTTCCACCGCGTGGGCCACATCTTCCGCGATCAACATTTTGTCCGGGCTTTTGCCTTCATGCGCGCCAAACTCCGTCTGCGTTGAGCCAGGACAAATAACTGCCACCCGGATTTTGTGCCCGCGTAATTCCTCTGCCACGGAGTATGTAAGGCCGTTTAGTCCCCACTTGGTAGCCGAGTAGGCTGCGCCATTCGGCACGGCATTTTTGCCGGCGAGTGATGAAATGTTCACAATATCGCCACCACCGCCAGAGATCATCATCGGGGCAAACGCCCGGATCATATAAAAGACGCCGCGCAGGTTGGTGTTGAACATAGCCTCCCATTTGTCTGTGGGCATGGTGTGTAGCGGGCCGCCAAATGTCCCAATCCCGGCATTGTTGACCAGAATATCCACCCGTCCAAACGTCTTTTGCACCCGATCAGCCACGGACGCCACCGAATTCCAGTCGGCAACATCGCAGGCCATGGCTTCGCCCTGCCCTCCGGCAGAGCGAATCTGTCCGGCCGTGTGTTGCAATCGGGCTAGGGTGCGTCCACAGACAATGGTGGTTGCGCCCAAGCTGGCCAATTTAAGCGCGATGGCGGCGCCGATTCCGCGTCCCCCACCGGTAACCAGGGCAATTTTGCCGTTCAAAGTATGGTCCATGTGCTTTCCGTCCTTTAATTTAAGAAGCTTACTCTCAAAAGCTTTCCTTTTTTGTGGGATTCAGGAACGTTTTATCCAGGTTGGTGTCTAATCTGGCAGAATACCGCGCGTCCTGCCTTGGACCGCTTAAAATTTATTTTCATTGAACTTTCACATTCGACGACAGTTGTCGCGATTGAGGGCCGATGTCTGACTTGGCGAAGAGTGGCGTGCGCTGGAATACGATGGGGCGGAGTGTGTCTGAGGCTAACTATCGCCAGTGACTCTGCATCTGAGCAGTAAAGTGGCATTTTATGTAGAGCTTGCCTAAATGTGGGGTGTGTCTTTTATAATCCGTGCCTCTAAGTTTTTAACGGAAAAGGACTGGCCTAATCAAGCGATGTCCTTGGAGCATTGGGCCACAAATCTGGCAGAGATGTACTGAAGGAGCAAAACTCAATGAAAAGAGTGCTTGTCACGTTTGTGCTTGCGCTAACCACAGCAGCCTGGGGTCAGGGAAGTTCACCATCGCAACAGCCGCCGGCATCACAACCGCCCGCCGGACAACCGGCCGCCGGTCAGCAGCCCGCAGCGACGGGTCAACAGGCCAACGTTCCCACCAGCCAAAAGGTGATTAAAGACCCGGCGGAGTATAACGCCTACATCACCGCCCTGAACACCACAGATCCCGCCGCCAAAGGCGCGGCCATGGAAGCGTTCGTAGCCCAATATCCCCAGAGCATCGTCAAGATTGATGCGCTGGAGCAGGCGATGGGCGCGTATCAGCAAGCCAATAACCAGCAAAAAGTCGAGCAGATTGCCCGGCAGATCCTCACGATTGAGCCGAACAATGTGCGCGCTCTTGCCATTGTAGTGTTCCTTGAGCGCGGCCAGGTCAAGGATGCCGCCACCGGAGCCAAAGCCCGTAGCGACGCCGAGCGCGGTTTGCAGGAACTGCCCAACTGGAAGAATCCAGATGGCGTAAGCGCCGCCGATTACGAGAAGATGAAGAACCAGATGGCCAACATTTTTGCCGGTACCGCGGCCTTTGGCGCTTTGCAGCAGAAGGATTATGCCAGCGCAGCGAAGTATTATGAACAAGCGCTGAAAATCGATCCCAATGATCTGGGCAACAACTATCAAATGGCGATCGCGCTGTTGGAATCCAATCCATCGAATCCCCTTGGTTTTTGGTATGGCGCCAAGGCCTTGAGCATTGCGCAGAAGCAAAATCCCCAGGCTTTCCAGGCTTGGTCGCCATATTTTCTCTCGCGGTACAAGAAGTACCACGGCAATACTGACGACTGGAACCAGCGCATGGCCACCGCCGCCAACGAGACCGCGCCGCCGCCGAATTTTGTCGCTAGCATCCCGCTAGCGCCCACGCCGTGCGATCTCGCCGCACAGGCGGTCCAGCAGAACGATCCAGCGCAGCTTTCCTTTAGCGACTATGAGCTGGTCCTCTCCTGCCGCGATAAGACTCCAGCCAACAAAGAAGCCGCAGACAAAGTGTGGGCGTTCATCCAGTCAAAAGAGAAAAATGGCGAAGCCAAGCTGAAGATGCCCGTTAAGGTCGTCGCAGCGCCGGATGCCAGCACGCTTGATGTGGCTGTGAGCGACGACAATCAGGCAGCCAACAGAGCTGACATGCGCGTCACCATGGAAAAGCCAATGACGAAACCACCAGCCGTGGGCACAATGACTGACATCATTGGAGTGATCTCCGAATACACCCCTGATCCATTCATGTTCACGATGACCAAAGGCAGTCTTCCGGCAGCCAAGCCTGCTGCCAGAACGCCAGCCAAAAAAGGCGCAGCTAAGAAGGGCACCAAAAAGAAAGCCAGCCAGTAAGAACCCAGACGCTTCGAGAAAAGCAGCCCCGAATGGGGCTGCTTTTTTTGATCTACTCACCCAGCATCAGGCGCTGCATGGAATGCGCGCGCCCAGTAGTCTCATCGCAACCAATCAGCACCGCGCAGAAGCGCGGGTCACCTTTGGCGGCCTCAAACCGCCCCGGCAGCCCGGTCAGGAAGCGTTGCAGTACCTGTTCTTTTTGCACGCCGATCACGCTGTCATACGGCCCGGTCATTCCGACGTCGGTCTGATACGCCGTGCCGCCCGGCAAAACGCGCGTGTCTGCTGTAGGCACGTGGGTGTGTGTCCCAAGGACGGCCGTCACGCGTCCATCAAGGTACCAGCCCAGCGCAATTTTTTCTGAAGTAGCTTCCGCATGGAAGTCCACGATCACAACCTTGCTGCTGATCTTTGCCAGCAGGGCATCGGCTTTGCGGAAAGGATCGTCAGTATCGTGCATAAAGACGCGGCCCTGCAGGTTGATCACGGCGTACTTTTGGCCCTGCCGCGTTGCGCCCTCATAAACGCCAACACCGGGAACACCCTCTGCAAAATTTGCAGGACGCAACACTTTCCGCGCCCGCCCGCTGGGATCGCCATTCGCGGAGTTGAAGTAATCCACGATCTCGCGTTTGTCCCAGACGTGGTTGCCTGTCGTCAGCACATGGCATCCCAGATCAAATAGCTCGTCGGCAATGGCCGGCGTGAGCCCAAACCCGCCCGCGGAATTTTCCGCATTGGCGATCACCAAATCAACCTTGTTGGTTTCCACTACATGGCCCAGGTGGTCGCGCACGATCTTGCGTCCTGGACTGCCGAATATATCGCCAATAAAAAGGATCTGCATTAGTTTTCGAATCTTTGATACTACCATTGCCGGCGAGGTAGCCGTCAGCCACTCGTGGTGGCGAAGGTAATTACTGCGCCAGATGGACTGAGGTAAGAAAGTCGTAGTTTCCCGCTGGATTTACGTGTAAATTCCGCACGCGCGCGGAATACACCACAACGTTATCGAAATACCATAGGTCGATGTAAGGCAGATCGAGCGCCAGTATCTGCTGTATCTGCGCATAAATCTGCTTGCGTTTTTCCTGGTCCACGGTGCTGCGTCCTGCATCGATCAGGCGGTCCATTTCAGCGTTTACATAGTAGCCGCGGTTGGCATGTTTAGGAGGAAAGCTGGAAGAGTGGAAGGCATAATAAAAAATGTCGGGATCTTCATTGCCGTTGACCCAGCGCAAGGAGTAAAGCTGGAACGCACCCTTCATTACGTCGGCATAAAAAGTGGCGAACTCAAAGCTGCGAATGTCCAGAGAAATCCCAATCTGCCTGAGCTGCTGTTGCATTACCGCCGCCAGCAGGCGCGTGGTCTCTTCCGTTGATGTCTTCATGGTCAGGTGAAAACGCACGCCGTCCACGCCGCGCGCGTAGCCTGCCGCGTCCAACACGTGGTTCGCTTTTGCAGGATCAAAAGCATAGTGCGCCACATTGCCGTTGTAGGCCCAGTGCTGCGGCGGAAGCACGCTGTCAGCGAGCCGGCCCTCGTCGCCAAACAAATAATGCAACACGGCGCCACGATCGATTGCGTACGCCAGCGCCTGCCGTACACGGACATCTCCCAAAATTGGATCGCGCAGATTGAACGCCAGATAGGCCAGCACCGTACCCGGTTTCTGCTCAATCTGAAGATTGCGGTAGCGGCGAAGCGTGCCAATCATATCCGCGGTGAGTGATCCTCCCGGAGAAATGTCGGCGCTGCCTTTGCGCAGCTCCAGCGCGCGCGTGGTTGCGTCCGGCACAATCGTCAGGCGGACACGCTCCACCTGGGCGCGCTGCCCCCAATAGTCGTCATTGCGCCGCAACACAACCTCACTGTCAGGGTCCTGGGACAAAAAGACAAACGGGCCAGAGCCAATGGGATGGCGGTTGAACGGCTTGCCGCTGCCGTAGGGCACAATGCCGAAAGCGCCGTCTGAAACGTTGTAAAGAAGCGTGCCATCAGGCTCGGAAAGATGGATGATGACAGTCGCGTCGTCCGGGGCATCAACGCGTTCGATCAGTTCGTACGTCGTTGTTTTCAGCGTGGTCAGCGATCCATCGCGTATGCTGTCCAGCGTCCACTTCACGTCGCGTGAGGTGAGCGGCCTCCCGTCATGAAAATGGATTCCCTGGCGCAGATGGAAAACATACGTCCTGGGATCGGGAATCTCCCACTTCTCCGCTACCCACGGCACCATGTTGAAGTGCTCATCGCGATGCACCAGCGGATCGAAAATCAATTCATCGATGCGTTCCGACTGCGCATCCGTGCCCACGCGAGGATCAAGATTCGTTGGACTGCTTTCAATGATCATCACCACGGTGTTTGCGTCAGGACGCTTAGAGCAGGAAAGCAAGTTGACGCACAGCAGCAGGCAAAAAAGCTTCAACCACGAAGGACCCGCAGGAACACGAAGGTGATCGGTTTTCGACGGCAACATCCTTGGAGAACCTTGGTGTACTTTGTAGTCAAGCCGGTTAAACATGGGATATTTTTCCCAGCACCGCCGGTCTCTTGGCTCCCGTGGCCGAAGGCACGTTGCCCGGCAGGCCGTTAAATGTCTGATATGCCAGCAGCGCAAAAGCCACGGCTTCCTTGGCCTGGCTGGGAATACCGAAATCGTCAGAATGGCGGAGCCACAGTCCCATGCTCTCGCCTTCTTTTTTGAGCATGTCCATCAGCGCGGCATTTTTAGTGCCGCCGCCGGAAACTACCCAGTCACGATAGTTGCTTTTTTTCAGAATGAAGTTCTTCAGCGCCAGCGCCATGGACATCGCAGTTAGCGCTGTTGCTGTGGCGATCACGTCCGCTTTTGCGGCTCGGCCACAGCGACGCAGAAACGCCTGAGCGTATTCACTGCCGAACTCTTCACGGCCTGCCGTCTTCGGCGGCTTCTGCTTGAAGTAAGCTACATTCAGAGACTGTTCAAGCACAGATGGCAGCACCGATCCTTTACGCGCAACGGCTCCGCCGCTGTCATAATCCTTCTTAAAAAGCATTTGCATGAGCTGGTCAATCACCATATTGCCTGGACCAGTATCAAACGCGACAAGGTCTTCCGGTGCGCCGCCGGCAGGAATTGCGGTAAGGTTGGCAATCCCGCCAATGTTCTGCACGATGCGTCCTTTATGGGGTGAACGAAAGATCGCATAATCGAGCAACGGGACTAACGGCGCACCCCTGCCGCCTGCGGCCATGTCGGCAGGTCGAAAGTCAGAAACCACCGGCACTCCCAGCCTCGCAGCTATTACAGATCCTTCACCCGTCTGCCATGTGCACGCTATATTCTTTCCCAGGTAGGGAGCAGCCGTGCCCTGATGGTAGATGGTCTGGCCGTGGCATCCCACCAGGTCCAGCTTGGCGTGGCCCGATTTCTTCTGTGCTTTGCTTACGGCTTCGGCGTAGAGCTCGCCCAGCCGAAAATTCAGGCGCGAAAGTTCCGCGACGCTGATCTGGCTGGCGTTCATTGCAGCCATCACGGCCTTGCGAATTGGCTGAGGATATTCCGAATGGTGATGCAGGAGCAGGTCGAAGCTGAGATAGGAGCCGCGGCCCTGAATGCTTATCACGGCAACGTCAACACCATCGGCGGAAGTCCCGCTCATCACTCCGGCGACGATCAAACGTTGATCTCCCGCGTGGTGTGCAGCCGGTCGTCAATCACTTCACCACCGACGATCCGCGTGAAATCCGTGACGATCTTCTTTAGGTGGTTCACGACTTTGGCTTTGGGCTCGGCGGAGAAGCCGCGCAGCTCACGGCAGCGTTTCTTGAAGCTCAGCACCCGCTGCGCGGCCTGCGCCACGTGTGCGGCAAATTTGCGGTCGCGCTCGGCGGTGCGTAACACAGCCTCAAAGCCGCGCCAGACCAGCTCCTGGTTATGGCACACCAGAAACATGTCAGCGCCGGCACGAAGCGTTTCTACCGCCACGTCTTCAATATCGCCGGTGGAAAGCACGCCGCCCATCTCCAGATCGTCAGAGATGATCAGGCCTTTGTAGCCAATCTTCTTGCGCAGAATGTCCTGCATCCATTTCTTTGAAAGAGAGGCAGGCACATTATTGTTGGTGACTTCAGGATAGGACGCGTGGGCCACCATCACAAAAGGAATTTGTGAACGCAATTCGCGGTAAGGCAGCAGGTCTTCCGCCCACATGGATTTCCAGCTCTTCTGAACGACTGGCATCGCATGATGGCTGTCCAGATTGCCCTCGCCCAGGCCGGGGAAATGCTTGCCGCAACCCAGGACTTTGGAATCTTTCAATCCGCGCAGAAATGCGCGCGCATACGCAATGGTCTCTTTGGGATCGGCAG
>JBAVUZ010000069.1:0-2980 GCA_049697035.1 Candidatus Angelobacter sp.
ATTACAAGCTGGGGCGCACGCTGATTCCAGCAGTGGATGGCGTGAGCCTGGCGGCTGGACGCGGGGAATTTATCGCGCTGCTGGGAGCGTCGGGATCGGGCAAGTCCACGTTGCTGAACCTGATTGCCGGGTTGGACCGGCCAGATTCCGGCGCGATTGTGGTTGAAGGCGCAGACCTGGCCACGATGACGTCTGAACAACTGGCGCAATATCGGCGGCACACGGTGGGAATGGTTTTCCAGTCATTCAACCTCGTCCCGACCATGACGCTGTACGAAAACGTGGAGCTGCCCATGCGCTTTGCGGAGGTGAAGCGCAAGGAACGCCGCGCGCGCGTAACTGAGGCGCTGGAGAGGGTAGGGCTGAGCGACCGTATGAAGCATCGGCCAAGCGAGATGTCTGGCGGAGAGCAACAGCGGGCAGCGCTGGCGCGAGCACTGGCCAACCGTCCCAAGCTTTTGCTGGCGGACGAGCCTACGGGCAATCTGGATTCGAAGACCGGCACGGAAATTATGGACCTGATCCGCGACCTGAACCGCACGCTGGAGATGACCGTGATTATGGTGACGCATGAGCGCTCGCTGGCGGAGCGTTACGCGAACCGCCTGGTTTTCCTGGGCGACGGGAAACTGGTGGGCGAATCGATCAACGAACTGGAAAAGATTGGAGCTACACGGTGAGAGCATACGACCTGATTGAGCTTGCCGGACGCAATCTGCGCGAAGCGGGCTTGCGAAATTCGCTGACGACGCTGGGTATTGGCGTGGGCGTGGCATCGCTGGTGGCCATGTTGTCACTGGGAATCGGACTGCAAAAGCTGGCGACACGGCAGCTGGGACGCTCAGGATTGTTTGACACGGTGGTGGTCACGTCTCGCCAGGATTCGCGCGGACCGCGCTTTGCTCAGGCCGCGCCAGTTACGGCGCAGGCCAAGCCTTTGGATGACGTGGCCCGGCACAACTTTGAGCAGATGGCAAACGTGGCGGAAGTCTATCCGAATTTTAGCGCCGTTGGCGATGTGCGGCTGGAGACGGACAAGACCGGAAACCACTTTACAGTTGTGGGAACGCTGCCGCAGTCGGCGCGAACCAGTGAAGCGTTTGATGACGTTCAGGGAAGTTTCTTTTCTTCAGGCACTGCGGAGGAGACGATCATCCTGGGTGATTTTGGTCGTGACCTGTTGAACCTGCCACGAGAGCCGCGCGGAACGGACGTGAAGTTGACTCCGGACCAGGCAAGCCAGCTACTGGGCAAATACATTGTGTTGCGCTACCACAAGCGTGAAGCCGGTGAGAGCGCGCCGCTGGCCGGCAATACCACAAAGAAGGGCCAGGCTGATCCGGATGATACGGACAGCGGGGACGATATCAAGGCAGAAGACGCGCAGTCATTTAACCTGGTGCCCAAGACGTTGAAGCTGAAGATTGTCGGGATTGTTTCCAGCGAGCCGAACAGGGGATTGAGGCAAGGCCGCACGCCGATGTTCCTGCCACTGGCGCTGGCAGAGTCGCTGGACATGGTGCAGGCGGGCGAGCTGTGGAGCACGCTGCGCCCCTCAGAAAACAAAACTTATATCGCGCTCATTGTGCGCGTGGCCAAAAGTAAAGCTGTCTCTCAGGTGGAAGACGAGATCAGGAAGCAGGGATTCAGCACGTTCTCCATTCTTGACGCTTCAAAGGGAATCACTCGCTTCTTTACTTTCCTCGATCTGTTTCTGGGGATCTTCGGCAGCCTGGCGCTGGCAGTGGCGTCTCTAGGTATTGTGAATACGCTGGTAATGGCCATCCTGGAGCGCAGGCGCGAGATTGGCATTATGAAAGCGCTGGGCGCGAGTGATGGCGATGTAAAGCGCATCTTTTTTGTGGAAGCCGGATCCATGGGGATTCTGGGCGGTGCTCTGGGAGCCGGTCTGGGCTGGACGATTGGGCGCGCCATCAACTTTGCCACCAATATTTATCTGCAGCGCCAAGACATCAAGCCAGAAAATTTCTGGGTGGTTCCTGTATGGCTGGTGGCGGCTGCGCTGGGATTCTCAGTATTCGTAAGCATGTTTGCCGGGTTGTATCCGGCGTCGCGCGCGGCAAAGCTCGATCCGGTGCAGGCGCTGCGGCATGATTGAGAAAGCACTCAGCAGTCAGCACTCAGCATTCAGCCAAACGGAATTTACCGCAAAGTGCGCAAAAGAGCGCAAAGGAAGAGCAATTAGCAACTGGCAATTAGCTTTTGTCTCCTGCTCGTATGCTTTAACGTAAGCGAAAGACTTAACTGCAAAGGATGTCAGGCGCGCAAAGGTTCTGAATTTTTGGTTCGGAGGTTCGTCGCGAAATGTTTCTCGCTGCGTTCTTTGCGACGTTCTGCGACAAGTGCTTTTACAAATAATCAAGCGTATGGAGGGTCAGAGTTCTAAGATCCGAAGGTGGGATCTGCGTGATGAACCGAGTTTTTCCTTAGCGTCCTTTGCGACCTTTGCAGTGAATCGGGTTTGGCTGAGGGCTGAGTGCTGACCGCTGACTGCTATTCTTAACATTCATGTCGAAATACCTGCTGTCATTTTTATTTCTGATTTTTGCAGTCAATGCTTTTGCGGCGGCGCGGACGCAATGCGGCGCAATGAAAAGCAAGTACGTGCCGGGTCGGATTGGCTATTGCGCGATGCTTCCGCCCGGTTATGACGCGCATCCGGGCCAGCGCTTTCCGGTGCTGTATTTTCTGCACGGACTTGGCGGCGATCAGAGCTTTCTGGCTTCCAGCGGTGCGTCGAGCGGGATAGAAGAAGCGTGGGAAGACAAACGGCTGGGCGAGTTTGTGATCATCACGCCGCAGGGCGAGAACAGTTTTTACATCAACTCGCGCGACGGCCACATTCTGTACGAAGATTTCTTTATCCGGGAGTTTGTGCCGCAGATGGAACGGCGCTTCCGGCTGGCTGGCAACAGGACGGGCCGTGCGATTGGCGGGATATCGATGGGCGGTTATGGGG
>JBAVUZ010000070.1:0-2681 GCA_049697035.1 Candidatus Angelobacter sp.
ATGGCTGCGCCGATCCAGAAGCTGGCGTTGATGATGAGGTCAACGCGGCCGCGGACACGCGCGGGAATAAGTTCGTCGATGGCGGAGTTGATGGCGGAATATTCACCGCCGATGCCAGCGCCGGTAAGCGCGCGAAAAAGCGCGTAAGAAGCAAAGTTCCAGGAAAAAGCCGTGAGCGCGGTGGCGCTGAGATAGAGCAGCAGCGTGATGGTGAAGAGGCGCTTGCGACCGAGACGGTCAGTGAGGTAGCCGAAGAAAAGCGCGCCCGTGACCGCGCCGATGAGATAAAAAGTTGCGCTGGCACCGATCTGTGGGTCAGTAAGCGCGAGCGTATCTGAGCGCTTGAGCACCGCGCCAACAGCGCCGGCGAGCGTGACTTCAAGACCGTCGAGCACCCAGGTGATGCCAAGCGCGATGACGACGAGCCAGTGCCATCGGCTCCAGGGCAGGCGATCGAGCCGCGCAGGGACGTCACTGACGATGACGGAGCGACTGAGCGTTTCTGTGGCCACGCCGATAGGAATGCAGAACGCAAGCCGCAGGATGTCCGGAGAGAGCTGCTATGCTGGTGATCAGACCCGAAAAAAGGACGGAGATAACTTCATGAAACATTGCATCTGTACGATTTTTGCCGGATGTGCACTGGCGCTGGCCGCAGGCCCCGCGGCGGGACAGGCGGGCGCGCGCAGCGTTGCGCCGTCCACGGGCAAGGCCATGTGCTCCGCGCTGACGCCCGCGGACTTTACCAAAGCCGGCGTGCCGGTGCAGTCGCTGAGCCAGGCGAACCTTGACGGCAATGACGGCGCATACTGCGTTTACCAGAGCAAGGCCGGCAAGGTGGAGTTTGACATCTTTTTTCTTGCCGGCAAGACGCCGCAGGAAATAAGCGGTACAGAGAAAACGGTGCTGGGCGAAGGCGGCGTCAAGTATGAACACCTGCAACTTGCGGGAGCGGACGACGCTCAGATCAGCATGGCACTGCCGGATCAGCCGAAGTCGGCGGTGATTGTGGTGCGCAAGGGCAAAGCGGTTTTTGACGTTATGATTCCGCGCAGCGCCAGCGCGCGGCAACAGCTTCAACAGCTGGCGCAGATTGTGCTTGGGCGATTGAAGCAGTAAGCGCCAGGTGATGTGCGCGAAGCGTTTGCGGATCGCACGTGGCCTGGAGATCATGCTGGAGAAAAGATTATCGACGCGACAAGTTAGAGAAAAAACTGCGCACCGCGAACGCACCGCGTAGCACAGACTCTAACTACTTCTTGTCGGCCAGCAAGACGCCTGCGCTTGCGTAGTCCTCACGCGTGATCTCAATAAACGTGACGACCACGGCTTCTTTCGCGGCTTTGGCGTCTTCCACCATGGCGTCAGTGATTCTGGCGGCAAGCTTGCGCTTCTGGTCGATGGTGCGCCCCTTGAGCATGGTGACTTGAATGAGTGGCATGAGAGCTCCTTGGCGACAAATCCGGCGGCAATTATAAACGCAAAAAAGTAAGGGGCCAGAGCCGGCCCCTTACTTGAGAGCAAAGAGTAATTGCGCTAGCGGTTCAGCTCATATCCGGCAAAGAAGTAGCTCAGTTCGAAGCGGGCGGTGTCGTCGGCATCAGAGCCGTGAATGGCGTTGTGCTCAATGCTCGATGCCCATTTCTTGCGGATGGTCCCTTCCTCGGCGTTCGCGGGATTGGTGGCACCCATCAGCTTGCGCAGGTCGACTATGGCGTTGTCTTTCTCCAGCGCCAGCACAACAATCGGCCCGCTTGACATGAATGTGGTGAGTGAATCAAAAAACGGACGGCTCGCGTGCACGGCGTAAAACCCCTCTGCCTGTTGTTTGTTAATTTCCAGCATCCGCATGCCAATGATTCGGAAACCCTTTTCCTGAAGCATGTGGATGATGTCACCCGTGGCGCCTTTGGCCACTGCGTCGGGTTTTACGATGGAAAATGTGCGTTGCAATGTGTGCATTCGTGGTCAGTCACTCCTGTTTGCGATTCGATATTGCCATCGTAGAGACGGAGCATACTGCGTCTCTACCTCTAAATTCTCACATCTGCATCTCTGCGATGAATTCCTTTGCGTCCTTCGCGACCTTTGCGGTAAATTTTCAGACGCTTAAACTTTTGCAGTGCCGATCCTGTCCAGCAGCGTCTGCGCCATCATGGCCGGAGACTTGGCCACGGCGATCCCCGCCGCTTCCAGCGCTTTGATCTTGTCTGCCGCTGTGCCTTGCCCGCCGGAAATAATTGCGCCTGCGTGTCCCATGCGGCGCCCCGGAGGCGCGGTTTGTCCTGCGATGAACGAGACCACAGGCATCTGCACATGCTGTTTCACGTAGGCAGCCGCGGTCTCTTCCGCGTTCCCGCCAATTTCGCCGATCATAATGATGGCGTGCGTTTCCGGATCTTCATTGAACAGCTTCAGCGCATCGACAAAATTTGTCCCGATGATGGGATCGCCGCCAATACCGATCGCCGTTGACTGGCCAATCCCGCGCTGCGTGAGCTGAAACACGGCCTCATACGTCAGCGTTCCGGAGCGCGAAACAATTCCAACGTTTCCTTCTTTATGAATGTGCCCGGGCATAATGCCGACTTTGGCCTTGCCAGGAGAAATAATTCCGGGACAGTTCGGCCCAATCAGCCGTGACTTCCCTTTGATCTTTAGATACTCGTAGGCCCGCACCA
>JBAVUZ010000071.1:0-13498 GCA_049697035.1 Candidatus Angelobacter sp.
GACCGTATTGATGGTCGTTGCAGACCGGCTCCCCTTGCGCAGCGAACACATTGCTGGATTCGCGTTTCTGTTCGGCGCGCCGTGGGCATGGCTCTTAGACCATGATTGGGTTGGAAATCTTCACAGCCGCTGGGCAGAGTCGCTAATAGCCTACGCCGTGATTTTGTGGGTTCTTGCGTTCCTTTATTCAGCTTGCCTCTGGCTGATACTGCGCGGTCTTGGATTCAAGACAGCTCCCGGTGGATAGGAGTTCTTTTGCAAAGTCATTCAGGCACGTAGATCTATGCCTGCTCGCGTCGAAGTCAGCCGAAATAGTCAAGCGGTTTGGACTACGCGGAAGCAGGTTCTGACTTGCTGGCGATCGCTCCCATTTGCGTGGAAGCCTTTTCCAGTAATTGCCTCGTCTCCGGATGCGATGCCCTCGCCAGCGCTTCAGCCAATGACAGCCATTCGTGTTTACGGTTCTCAGGCGGCCATGTCTTATCCTGATCAACCAGAAGTTTCATGCGAAAGAAACGCGCGTTCACGGTCTCGTCACCACTGGGAAAATGAATATCCTCAATCCATTTTTCTACTCGCGCCCAACAGCCAGTCTCCTCCCAGACCTCACGCACCGCTGCATACTGCGGAGACTCTCCGGGTTCTATGTGGCCTTTGGGAAGCACCCATTCATCGCGATTGTTAGTGGCCTGAATCAACAGGTACTGAACCGCGCCACTCATCTCCTGAAAAACAACGCCGCCGGCATGCGTAAGGCCATCGGCCCTGGCAGGCCTTGTAGCGGCGACCACCTCACCCTTCATGCTCTCAAGCGAAATCACGAACCAGTACGCCTGTTGTGTCGCCTTGAAGCGTTGGTCTATATAACGCCAGAGAACGAGTATGAGCAGGCCCAGCCCCGCAGCCGCCAGGAGCAGCGGCTTCTGCGGAGATTGGTGGCGATAAAGGTTTATCAGCCCCAAACCTATCTGCACTAGCGCGAACGCCAACAGGACAACGACAAAGCTGCGAAAAAACTTGGAATCCGCCTCAAACCGCTGCACCGCCACCAGGCCGGGAGGATGTTCCTTGGACAATCGCGCCTTGCACCATTGATAGGCATTCACGGCATCTTGCGCGGACAAAGCCGCCAACGCGCGTGTTTTGATACGAGCAGCCTGCATCACTGCCTCGTCAGGGTTTCGTTTAAACAACCAACCCGCCAATGCTCGTTTTTTCTGATGGGAGAAGTTCTTGCCCTTTGCCAACCGCTCACTTTGTCCTGCAAGGGTGCCTTTCCTCAGCCAGTCATACAACTCGTCCAACAAGGAGCCGAGCAGGAAGGCGATGTGTCCCAGCAGATAAGCCAGAAAAAGGAACACCATCCAGTTCTCGCCCTTTTGAAACTGGAAACTGTCCTCCTTTAAAACGGCAAAAGCGATCTGTTGCCTGCACAAATACGTCACCAGGGCGCCAGGCAGCAGGACTGCGAAGAAGTCGATTACGCCGACAAAAAATTTCTCTGGCTCAAAGCTCATAGATAAATAGCGCCTCGCGATCCTGGAAGTCGAATATTGACTGGGCCGACCATGGCATTGGCGGGAGCAGTATGCGCTCGTCAACTATGAGTCGCAAATGGTTAAATTGCTTTCTTTTCATTGACCAGCCAAATACCCTCCAAATTCAGCCTAATTTCCTTGACATATAGGCGAACAAATGGTAAAGTTAATTGTTGTATTCAGGTGTATTCAGGACCTGCGAAACGGGTCCTGTACAAACTTGGCACTACCCTCTGCCGATCCCTCCCCCAGCCTTCCACCTTCATGCGAAAGGCGCTCATATGGGGGCACCGGTCTTGGGTGACCTTGGGTCGTCTTGGGTGAAATTGGGTCGACATAGGGGGGAGGGGCAGGGGTAGTCGGCTGAAGGGTCAAAGGCCGCAAAGCTGAATTGCTGAAATCGCCGGAGTCCCAAGATTGAAGATCCACAAGCCGTGTCGCAACCCGCAATCCATAGATCGCAAGGACGTTGCGCTGTTTCACCCGTCTAAATTGAATCGGCGGTGGCGCGGCTTTAATCCAAATGTGGGGCACTCTGAAGTCAGGTAACATAAAAAGATTGATGATGATAAAGAAGTTAGCCATACAAACGACATCTCTACTCGCATTGATATTGCTGGTTGCAGGCTGCGGCAGTGGCGCCAAGGCCGGAACTCCCACAGGCCCACAGGCTTTTCCGGTAAAAACGATGACGGCGCAGGCTGAAACGGTGCCAATCTCCACCGATTACCTGGCCACGCTACGGTCACGCAATGCCGCCACGCTCCAGCCACTGGTGGAAGGCGATATTACCAAGATTTTTGTGAATTCCGGCCAGAAGGTTGCCGCGGGCGTGCCCATTCTGGAAATCGACCCGCGCAAGCAGGAAGCAACGGTCAATAACCAGGAAGCGGGGCTGAAATCCAAGCAGGCGGTGATGCAGCAGGCGGCGATTGATCTTGACCGCAAGAAAAAGCTTTATGCCGCCGGGGTGCTGGCCAAAGCCGATCTGGACACGGCGCAGAACACCTATGACGCGGCCAAAGCTGACGCCGAAGCGTTGTCGGCGGGAATCCGCGAGCAGCAGGTGCAGTTGCATTACTACACGGTGCGCGCCCCGGCCGCAGGCGTGATCGGCGATATCCCTGTCCATGTGGGAGACCACGTGAGCGCCCAGACGATGCTGACCACTGTGGACAAAGGCGGAGCACTGGAAGCTTATTTAAACGTTCCGGCGGAAAAATCCGCGGCGCTAAAAATGGGAATGCCGGTGGACCTGGTGGATGATCAGGGCAAGCCGCTCTCACGCACCAAGATCACCTTTATCTCACCGCACGTTGATACCGATTCACAAACGCTGCTGGTGAAAACCCAGGTGCCCAACACCGACATGAAGTTCCGCAACGCGCAGCAGGTGCACGCGCGCGTAGTGTGGTCTGAACGCAAAGCCACGGTGATTCCGATTACTGCCGTGACGCGCCTGAGCGGAAAGCTTTTTGCCTTTGTGGCAGAGGGCAACGGGCAACAATCCGTCGCGCGGCAGCGCGTGATCCAAGTGGGAGATCTGGTCGGAAACGATTATGTAGTGCTCGACGGCATCAACGCCGGCGACAAAATCATTATCACCAGCGTGCAGATGCTGGCGGACGGCATGCCGGTAAACCCAGCAATTAGCAATTAGCAGTTAGCAATTGGCCCAGCTAAAGCAGTGCCAAAAACTTGCGGTTATTCAATGCTGTTCGGTGCCAGCTTTAGCTGTGCTAGTTGCCAGATGCTAGCTGCTAATTGCTGATTCGTATTTGGAGCGAAGCGACAGGATTCATGGTCAATTTCTTTATTCGAAGGCCGGTATTCGCCACGGTATGCTCACTGCTGATTGTGCTGGGCGGCGCTGTTTGCATTCCCACGCTGCCGATCGCGCAATATCCCAACCTTACGCCGCCGGCCGTTAGCGTGAGCGCTTTTTATACCGGCGCAAACTCGCAGGCGGTGGAAACCAGCGTGACCACGCTGCTGGAGCAGGCCATCAATGGCGCTGAAGGCATGCGCTATATGAGCTCCACCAGCGGCAATGACGGCACGGCTTCCATCAGCGCCACTTTTGACCTTGATCGCAACCTTGACGTGGCGGCAGTCGACGTGCAGAACCGAGCGTCGAGCGCGCTGGGCCGCCTGCCGATTGAAGTCCAGACCACCGGCGTTAGTATCACAAAAAATACCGGCTCATTTGTGGTGGCCTACGGCTTTTACGCCGACAACAAGGAATACGACAACCTTTTTATCAGCAACTACCTTGACCTTTACGTGCGCGACGCCATCAAGCGCGTAAAAGGCGTGGGCAACGTAATTATCTTTGGCGAGCGCAAATATTCCATGCGCTTGTGGCTTGATCCGTTGCGGCTGGCCGCGCGTGGCCTGACTGCCAGTGACGTGACGGCGGCATTGCGTGAGCAGAACGTCCAGGTGGCTGCGGGACAAGTGGGACAGCCGCCTGCTCCGGCAAACCAGGACTACCAGATCAGCGTGCGCGCCGTTGGACGGTTGAGCGATCCTAAAGAGTTTGAGCACATTGTGATCAAGCGCACCACCAATGGCTCACTGATTGAACTGCGCGACGTGGGCCGCGCTGAGTTGGGCGCGGAAAGTTATGGCGGCCAGCTGCGTTACAACGGGCAGGACGCAATGGGCCTGGGCGTGATGCAGCTCTCCAACGCCAACGCGTTGCAGGTGCGCCGCGACGTGCAAACCGAGATCGAGCAACTGGCCAAACGCTTCCCCAAGGGGCTGAAATATCAGGTGGCGTTTGACACCACGCGCGCCGTGGGCGAATCCATCCGTGAAGTGCTGAAGACGCTGGCGGAAGCCATCCTGATCGTCATCATCGTCATTTTTCTTTTCCTGCAAGGCTGGCGCAGCACGGTGATTCCGGCCATCACCATTCCTGTTTCACTGGTGGGAACATTTATCTTCGCCAAGTTTTTTGGCTTCTCCATTAATACGCTCACGTTGTTTGGCATTACGCTGGCCACGGGATTGGTGGTGGACGACGCCATTGTTGTGATTGAAAACGTGGAGCGCCATATAGAAGAAGGTGTGCGCGATCCGCGAGAAGCCACACGGATTGGCATGCGCGAAGTGACCGGCGCGGTGGTGGCGACTTCACTGGTGTTGATTGCCGTGTTTGTGCCCGTGTCATTGTTCCCCGGCAGCACCGGCAGGCTCTACCAGCAGTTTGCGCTGACCATCGCGTTTTCCATTGCGATCTCAGCCTTCAACGCGCTTACGCTTTCACCGGCGCTGGCGGGGTTGCTGCTGCGCCCTCGCGAAGGCCGGCAAAACCGATTTTTCTCTGGCATTAACTCGGCCATCCGCAGCGGGACTTCCGGATATCAATCGATCCTGCACCGCCTTACCAACTGGCGCGCTGCCGTTGTGGTTGTTTTTGTTCTGGGTCTGGCGGCCACATTCTTTGTGTACCAGAAGGTGCCCACAAGCTTTGTCCCGCAGGAAGATCAGGGATACTTTTTTGTCATTGTGCAGGCGCCGCCAGGTGCGTCATTGCAGTACACCACCAGGGTGATGGACCGCGCAGCGGCCATGGTAAGCGCGAACCATGACGTTGAAGGCGTCTTCTCCGTACCGGGATTCAGCTTTACCGGCAGCGCCGCCAACCAGGGAATTATTTTTGCCAGCCTGAAAGACATCAGCCAACGCAGCGGAAAAGACCACAGCGCTTTTGCCGTACTGAATACGCTTCGCGGCCAGCTGATGAGCATTCATGACGCAATCGTGATCGCCTTTGATCCGCCGGCCATCCAGGGCCTGGGACAGTTTGGCGGCTTTGCTTATGAACTGCAGCAGACCAGCGGCGGCAGCCTGGACGATCTGGAAGACGTGGTGCACCAGATCATCGCCAAGGCAAACACACGGCCGGAGCTGGTGCATCCTTTATTTACCACCTTCACCGCGCGCGATCCGCAGTTCGTGGTACAGATTGACCGCGAAAAAGCCAAGAGCCTGAACGTTCCGTTTTCACAGATCACATCAGCGCTGCAGATATACATGGGATCGCAGTACGTGAACGACTTTGATTTCAATAATCGTTCCTACCGCGTGATGGTGCAGGCTGACCAGCAGTACCGCTCGCAGCCGCGCGATCTGCGGCAGTTCTATGTGCGGTCAGACGATAATCGCATGATCTCACTGGACAATCTGGTCACGGTGAAAGAAGGCACCAACGCCAGCGTGATCAACCATTACAACCTGTTCCGCAGCGTTGAAATCGATGGCAACGCCGCTCCCGGCTATAGTTCCGGCCAGGCCATTCAGGCCATGGAAGATATCTCCAAGGAAGTTTTGCATCAAGGCTATTCATTTGAGTGGACGGGAATTTCACTGGAAGAAATTCAGTCCGGCGCGCAGACCGTGATGCTCTTCGGCCTTGGGTTACTGGTTGTGTATCTGACGCTCTCCGCGCAGTATGAAAGCTTTGTGCTGCCGTTCATTATTCTGCTGGCTGTGCCCATGGCAGTGCTGGGCGCGCTGCTGGCGCAGTCAATGCGCGGCCTGCAGAATGACGTTTACTGCCAGATCGGTTTGGTGATGCTGATTGGCTTGGCGAGTAAAAATGCCATCCTGATCGTGGAATTTGCGGAGCAGTTGCAGCATCGCGGGTTGAGCCTCGTAGACTCTGCCATTGAAGCTGCGCGCTTGCGCTTGCGTCCGATCCTGATGACCTCGATCGCGTTCATTCTGGGCGTGCTACCCCTGGTCTTTGCCAGCGGCGCAGGCGCAGCGGGACGGCACTCCGTCGGAACGACAGTGTTTGGTGGAATGATCATCTCCACCTTTCTCAACCTTTTTATTATCCCGGTGCTTTATATCCTGGTGCGCGGCTGGCTGCCCATGAAGCTCAAACCTGAGCTGGTGGAAACGCAGGAGTTGGTGGAGAAAAGCGCGTAATCAGGTACGCAATGGAGTGGCCATCAGGGTTTGGACCTTGCCTGCAAGGTCCTTCAGGGAATACGGCTTCTGAAGAAAAAACATGCCTTGTTTGGAAATGCCGTTTTGCAGCACAATGTCGTCGGTATAGCCGGAAACGTAAAGAAGGCGCGTGTTGGGCCTGAGTTGCAGCAACCGGTCGGCAAATTCGCGACCGCTCATTTTTGGCATCACCACGTCTGTAATGACGAGGTCAATCTGGCCAGCAGCCTTCAAAAGATCCAGCGCTTCCGGACCGCTGCCGGCGCATGTAACGGAATAGCCCAGCGCGGTCAGGAATTCGGCGTTAACGTTGCGTAAATCCATCTCATCTTCCACCAGCAGGATACCGCCATTGCCTCTTTTCATTTCCTGCGGAGTGGCCTCGCTGGCACCGGGAGCGTCAGAGACCGCAACGGGCAGCAGAATGTTGACCTGCGTTCCCTTTCGCGGACTGGACTCAATGACGATCTCACCGTGGCATTGCTGGACGATGCCATACACGGTGGCAAGTCCGAGTCCGGTGCCGCGCCCGACCTCTTTCGTCGTGTAGAAAGGCTCGAAGGCATGCAAGCGCGTCTCTTCATCCATCCCAATGCCGGTATCGCGAATGCGTATGGCCACGTACTGGCTGATGGCGACATTGCCGGAGGAAGTGAGCGCCGGACGCAGCACGTCTTCCGTGGCCACAAATATCTGGCCACCCGCGGGCATTGCGTCGCGCGAATTGATGATGATGTTGAAGATGACCTGTTCGAAGTGTGTCTTGTCGATCACCACAGTCCCGGTGGCGCGCAGATCCACGCAGAGTTCAATGTCCTCGCCAATCAGCCGGGGAAGAATGGCGGTAAGTTCCTGAAGCGCTTCTCCGGTTTGCAGCGGTACGGGCCGCACAATTTCCTTGCGGCTGAAGGTGAGCAGTTGCCGGGTAAGACCGCTGGCACGCTGCGTGGTATCAATAATCTTGCTGCAATAGCGGCGCAAGCCCTCCGCGCTTTCCAGCTTGGCTTCCAGCAGTTCCGCATAGCCGCCAATCACGCCCAGCAGATTGTTGAAGTCATGCGCAACGCCTCCAGCCAACCGGCCCAGGGCTTCCATTTTTTGCGCCCGGAGAAATTTTGCTTCCAGTGCGCGCTGCTCCGTCTGGTCAAGCTGCATGCCAAAGATGCATTCCTTGTCGCCGATGCGCACCAGCGTGGCAAAGTACAGGGCAATGTGTTCAACTCCATTTGCATCCTTAAACCTGATTTCCAGGTTTTGTATCGCACCTTCTGCCCGGAGTCTCCGGTAGAACTCGTCGCGATGGCTTTGCGAGTTCCAGAGGCCCAGTTCAACTCCTGATTTTCCTATGACCTTTTCCGCCGGCAGGGCCAGCATGCGCAGCAAACTTTCATTCACGTTGAGGAAAACGCCGTCCAGGGTTACAATACCGCAGCCCACCGGGCTCTGGCGGAAAACGGTGGCAAACCTCTCCTCCGACTGCTTCAGCGCAATCTCGCTCTGCTTTCTTTCGGTTATGTCGATGGCCGTGCCTTCAATGAAGCTGTTGCCGTCCGGGCCCTCGACGATTGTCGCGCGCTCCAGGATCCAGAACACGGTGCCATCCTGCCGTCGTTGCTTGCATTCGTAGTTAAGCACCTGTCCCTGGCGGCCCAGGTCAATCAGGAATTGCTCGCGCTCTTCCGGGTCGGAATAAAGGAACACCGCGGGACACTCAAGCGCCTGTTCCTTGGACTGGAATCCATACATCCTGAGAAAGGCGCTGTTGCAATTCATCAGCCTGCCTTCCGGACTGGAAACGTAGACCGCGGCAAGGTTGTTTTCAAAAAGAACCTGATATTGCAGCGCCACGGTAGAAGCCACGTCAGTCTGGTTCTCAAACAGCGTCAGAATCATTCCAAAAGCCACAAAGAATTTTGGCAAGTCCCAGAAAAAGCTTCCCGGACCAGGCCCTGTACCAAGCGCGGAGAGAATGGTCGACAAGGGAAAAACGCAGCCCCAGGCCATGAACGCGACGGAGGTCAGGATCACTCCCGGCGTGAACCTGCGAAAATGGCGGAAATAGGTCAACCCGGTCACGTAAAAGAACCCAAAGAGGTAAAAATTAAGTCCATGGCGGAATGTCGCATGCATGGCCTGTTGAGCGGCCCATCCCCCGTAAGGGACCAGAAGAAGCAATGAATACAGGTACGGGCTCCGCCAGCCGTAAAAGCGTATCGCCTGGCCCCAGCCATAACCAATGCTGATGCAGAGCAGGCCAACGTAAATCCATGGAGTGCGAACATGAAGCAGCAAGATGGTGAGATAGAGCACAGCCGCTGCGCTCACGAACAAAACAAATGCAATCCGTCTGCGCTGCCAGATGAAAACTTCAGACACGGAAAGCAGAAAGAATGTCCCGGCAATGATCAGCGTGCAAACCTTGATCCACAGCGTGAAAGGCGCGAGGCGGGGAAAGTCGGCGTTGAAAGCAGGAGCGGCAAAATGGACCAGGATCGCGATCCAACCCAGCACCCACAAGCGAGTCCTTTTTTGACGGTCCCGTAAATAGATCCAGGCAAACAGTGATACCAGGACGCTGATAACGCCAAAGACAACGATTGCTTCAAACCGCGAAGACATAAAGCAGCCTGCAACTTCTATCCCAGGTCAGAGCAAAAAAACCTGAAGATCCTTGAAAAAACGCTTAAAGATGCCTGGATGATAAGAATTATCTAATAAAGGCCGCTGCCTGAAACACCATTGATGAGAGACAAAATACCACCATTTATGGGTTGTGTGTGGATTTATATTTCTCTGAAGGGCGGGCGAGAGCCTGGGCCCGTGAAGGCGGTTTGATGTTCAAAAAGCCTGCAAAAATTACCGCTTTTTGTCCGGCTTTTCCGCCGGATTCTCATGCACTCGCTCGCGAAAGCTGCCGCCCATCGTCTTGGCCAGAAAGATTGCGGAGTCGCCGTATTTGTCGCGCAGCCGGTCAGAGGCGGAAAGAGCGCGCGCCCATTTTTGTTTCTTGTCGCCTTCCAGCAGGTCCATCTGCTCCGGCAGGTCTTCAAAGTTTGAGGCTTGCACGCCCAGCAGGCGGACCGCGCGTCCACGCTCCCAGTTTGCATGGAACAGTTTTGTGATGGCTGAAAAAATTTCCATATCCATCTGTGTTGGGCTGTTGAGCGAATGCGCGCGCGTGATGGTGGTGAAATCTGAATAGCGCAGCTTGAGTTGCAGCGTGCGGGCAATAAAGTTCTGCTCACGCAACCTGCGGCCAACTTTTTCCGACAGGTGCGCCAGTGTGGGCTCAATCTTTCCGAGATCCGCCGTGTCGCGGTCAAAGGTATGTTCATGGCTTATGGACTTGGCCTGCCACTCTTCGCCTACTTCACCTTCAAACCACGCGCCCGCGTCTTCGCCGCGCGCCTTGCCGGCCAGCGCCGGGCCCCATTTGCCAAAGTTCTCTTCCAGCACACGCTCTTCCACCTTCAAGAGATCGCCGATGTACACAATGCCGATATCGTTGAGGCGCGCCCTGGTGACCTTGCCCACGCCTGGAATTTTGCCAACATCAAGCGGCGCCAGGAAACTCTGCTCCTGCCCGGCCAAAACGTAAAGAACGCCGTTGGGCTTGGCTTTATCGGAACTGATCTTGGCCATCAGCCTTGAACTGCCGATGCCGATGGAACAGTTCAGTCCAGTACGCTCTTTCATCTGCTGATGCAGTTTGTGCGCAGAGAGCAATGGCGGCCCATGCAGGCGCTCTGTGCCTGTCATGTCCAGATAGGCCTCATCAATGGATGCCATTTCTATCGCGGGAGAGAAGTCATGCAGAACCTCACGGGCCTTTTGTGAATATTCCTGATAAAGCTCCATGTGGCCATCAACAAAGATCGCATGCGGACATTGCTTGGCCGCAGTCCGCAATGGCATGGCTGAATGCACGCCAAACTTGCGCGCTTCATACGATGCAGCCGACACAACGCCGCGCTCGTCGCGCTGCCCGCCAACCACCACGGCCTTGCCCTTAAGCGCGGGATTGAACAGCTCTTCCACGGAGACAAAGAATGCGTCCATATCCACGTGAAAGATAATTCGGCCGGTTGGTGTCACATTCTGAAGATACACCAGACTGCTGTGGCTTTCGTTAAATTTTCACTCGGCGGGCGGAAAGGGCGAATTTCGGCCACTTGGTGCGCCTGGCCATTAACTTCAGGTCAATCACCACGACAAAATCGAAACTTCGAGGCAATCACGCGCATCATATGTTGACGGCCTTTTGCTGTACGGAAGGGTGCATTTCGTGGGCCAAAGATTTACTATGTCTGCCCTGCTGGTTTGAGTGACAGGATTCCCCCTATGGCTCACCTGAAATCGGTTTTGACATTTCCGCCCGCGTCGGCGGAAGAGCGCGCGCTGGCCTCACTCGCCAGCCAGTATGTTTCCGTACGCCAGCAAACTGACGCGCTCACCGCTCCACTGACTCCGGAAGATTTAATGGTGCAATCCTGTCCGGAAGCAAGCCCGGGCAAATGGCACATGGCTCATACCAGCTGGTTCTTTGAGACGTTTATTCTTTCCAACCATCTGCCCGGATACCGGCCCTTCCATCCTCAGTTTCGCGATCTCTTTAATTCCTATTACAACGCAGTAGGCCAGCAGCCGGAAAAAGCGCTCCGCAATACATTCTCGCGTCCGCCGCTGGATGAAATCCGCAAGTATCGCGCGCATGTGGATGAACACATGCTCAAGCTGCTGCAATCAGGATCAGTCTCCACGGAAGCGCAGAAACTGGTAACGCTGGGACTCAACCATGAGCAACAGCACCAGGAGCTGATCGTTACCGATATCAAGCATGGCTTCTGGAGCAATCCGCTGCATCCGGCTTATCAGGCGGCAGTCGCAACGCCGGCCACTGATGGCGTGCCGCAACAGAAACCGCAGCTTTATCCTGAAGGGCTGTATGAGATCGGCGCGGAAGGCGAGTCGTTCTATTTTGACAATGAAGGCTCGCGGCACAAAGTTTTTCTGCGTCCGTTCCGCTTTGCCATGCGCCTGGCGACGTGCGGCGAATATCTCTCCTTCATGGAAGACGCCGGTTATTCTCGTCCCGAACTCTGGCTCTCTGACGGCTGGAAGGCCGTGCAGACACACCGCTGGAAAGCGCCGCTCTATTGGGAAAAATCCGGCGGCCAGTGGATCCAGTTCGCCTGCTCCGGCATGCGCAACGTGGAAGAAGCCGAACCCGTTTGCCACGTAAGCTATTACGAAGCGGACGCGTTTGCCCGCTGGGCCGGCGCGCGCCTGCCTACCGAGTTCGAGTGGGAAGTGGCCGCAAGCCGCGTTCCCGCGATTGAGGGCAATCTTTTGGAGAACGGCAGATTCCATCCCGCGACCGCTCCGGCTGCGCTGGAAAGCGGTTTGCAAAGTGGTGTTCCGCTGCAACTTTTCGGCGATGTGTGGGAGTGGACGGCAAGCGCCTATCTCGCATATCCCGGCTACAAGCCCGCTGCCGGCGCGCTGGGTGAGTACAACGGCAAATTCATGAGCGGACAGATGGTCCTGCGTGGCGGATCGTGCGTCACGCCGCGCTCGCACATTCGCGCCAGCTACCGCAATTTTTTTCCTCCGGAAACGCGCTGGCAATTTTCCGGGATAAGGCTGGCTGATGATGGCGGTTAAAAGCCCTGCGCTCCTGGTAAGTCCAATTGAGGAAGAGGTGTTGCGCGGGCTGAGCGCGCGCCCTCGTACGCTGCCACCCAAGCTGTTTTATGACGCTGCCGGGTCGCACCTGTTCGATCAGATCACTGAGACGCCGGAGTATTACCCCACGCGCACGGAGCGCGCCATCCTGAAGAAATATGCGGGCGAGATCGTTCGCCAGGCTGGGCCCAATATCACTCTGGTGGAACTGGGTGCCGGCAGCGCCAGCAAAACTCAAGTGCTGATTGAAGCCTTGATGCGGCGCCAACTGCGCGCGGATTTTTATCCCGTGGATGTTTCTTCTTCGGCTTTGCAAGGCGCTCTGAAAACGTTGAATGGCCACTTTCCCCGGCTTCGCGTGAGCCCAATCGTCGCCGACTACACGCATCGAATCCCTGATCTTAATTCTCTGCCAGGACGCAAGCTGGTGCTCTTTATTGGTTCGACCATCGGCAACTTTGAACCCGAGGAAGCCATGGCGTTTCTGAAGAGCGTGCATCGCTCGCTTCAATCGGGCGACGCGCTGCTCATTGGCTTTGATCTGATCAAAGACTCAGATGTTCTCCATGCGGCGTACAACGACGCCCAAGGCGTGACGGCCGCTTTCAATAAGAACATGCTGGAGCGCATCAATCGCGAACTGGGCGGCAGCTTTGATGTTGATTCTTTTGAGCATGTCGCGTTGTGGAACCGCCGCAAATCACGCATTGAAATGCATCTGGAAAGCCTGTACGAGCAAACCGTCTGGGTGCAGGACCTGGGTCGCGGCTTCCACTTTGAAAAGGGGGAGCGCATCCAGACCGAGAACAGTTACAAGTTCAATGCCGCGTCCATTGCGCGCCTGCTGCGGCGCAGCGGATTCAAACTGGAAACCCGCTGGACTGACGCACAAGGCTGGTTCTGCGAGGCGCTGGCAAGGGTGTAAGCTGCAGCCCGGTAATGCTTTCCAACCTACTCCGCTAGCCACAAATTACCCATTTGCAAACACTTAACTTTCCGCCGCTTCTTGTAATGCATTGCCTGAACTACCGAGAAAAAGATAGAATATACCCATTAGTTACAATCGTTTACGCAAAATATCGTGGGCGGAGATCAGAGTTATTAACGGCGCGTGAACTTGACAACTGTTAGTTATCAGGTAGACTTCAAGCAGGTTGCGTTTATAGCGTTTGTAGCGAATAGCGCGACTGTGAAAGGGCCGCTTATGTCAACCCTACAACTTCGCATCTCTGCTCCTCTGGAAGAGGCGGAAAAACAGCAAGCCGCCAAACTATATCGAATGCTGATTCATGATGGGGCGGCGTGTCTCATTG
>JBAVUZ010000072.1:0-5178 GCA_049697035.1 Candidatus Angelobacter sp.
TTTTCTGAAATCCCGAGCGCAGCGAGGGAACCCTATTCCCAAAAACCTTTCTTTAGCCGCGAATCAACGCGAATGAACACGAATCCATAAATTTCCGCTTTGATGAACACTATCCATCGTGGGCATAGGGCTTCCTCGCTGCGCTCGGGATTGCAGAAAAAGCTGATCTGCCTGTCTCTGATATTCTTTTGCGTTGCAGATTTCGGAGGAAATAAATGAGCGGCTTTACACGAGACGTGGTTTCAACTCCCAACGCACCCAAGGCAATCGGGCCGTATTCCCAGGCCATCAAGGCAAATGGATTTGTGTTTATCTCCGGCCAGGTGGCAATTGATCCTGCCACAAACAACCTGATTGAAGGCGGGATTGAAGCACAAACCGAGCGAGTGCTCTTGAATCTTTCCGCCATCTTGCAGGCGGCGGGCAGCAGCTGGGAAAAAGTGGTGAAGACAACGGTCTTTCTGAAGAACATGTCAGAGTTCGGGCAGATGAATGAGGTGTACGGAAAAACTTGCAAGAACGCGCCGCCTGCACGTTCCACGGTTGAAGTAGCCCGCCTGCCGAAGGACGTCTCAGTAGAGATTGACGTGATCGCGCTGGCGTAACCCAGATCCGCAAGGAGCAACGATGACTAGAAGTCGTTTTGCTGTTCTGCTGGTTTTTCTGCTCGTAACAAGTGCCGCGTTCGCCCAATCCAATGATGTAGCCGTGAGTTTTGGCGGGACCTTTTCGCCCGGGGCCCAGGGATTGGCGATATGCGAGGCCATTCTTATTTGTCCTACAGGGTTTGTGGACCGTCCTTTAGACCCTGGCTTTTCGGTTGAGGGCACCTATGCTCACCGGCTGGCAAACTTCAGGGTAGCTTCGCTCCATCTGGAATTGCCGTTTATGTTTATCCCGAACCGCAAGTCAGAGTTTCTGGGCTCTCCTTTTTCAACGTTCTTTTTTACGCCGTCTTTGCGGCTGAAGTTTGTGCCGTCCTCAGGCGTCTCTCCGTTTGTGAGCGCGGGCGGCGGCCTGGGCCGCTTTAAGGCGGGCTCAACGTCAGACAATCATGGAGCGTTTCAGGTGGGCGGCGGACTGGATTTCAAGACACCGCTGCCGCTACTGGGCTTTCGTGTTGAGGCACGCGATTTCGTCACGGGCTCGCCCTCATTCTCTACGCTTACCAACAATCATCTGAACAACCTGTTTGTCGGCGGCGGAGTGACGCTGCACTTCTAACGTGTCGTGGTGGATCGAATGAAAACCACAGAGGGCTTGTCCTTTCGTCACCGGAACTTCCGCTCCGGCTCTGTGTTTTCTTGTTCCGCCGGCGATGAAATCTGCATCTCACGTTGGAGAGCCAACCAATTAAATTTATGCCAGCTAAAGGAGCTTCAATGAAGCGCTTTTCTATTTTGATTGCCCTACTATGTGCGTCGTCATTTGCCATGGCGCAAAAGGCGGATGCAGCTTTTGTGGTGGGAGGATCGTTTGTTTCTGATACGAAGGAAACTTTTTTGACTCCCTCGCTAACGCTTACAGATACGGTAAAAACCGACCATCACTTGTTTCTGGAAGGTGAGCTCGGTGTGCGGCTGCTCAACGCCCATGTGGCTTCTTTGAGCCTGGACGTACCAATCGCCGGCATGACTTCACAGAAACTCACGCTGGCTAGCACGCCGGGAACCGTGGTGGACAACCTTTCCACAATTTTTATCACGCCAGGATTCCGGCTGAAGCTGCTGCCCGTCTCGCCGATTTCTCCGTGGGTGAGCATAGGCGGCGGATGGGCGAGGTACTCGCTTGATTCAGGGACCAAGACGAACAAGGGAGCGATTGAGTACGGCGGCGGCCTGGACTTCAAGACAGGATTGCCGCTGCTGGGCTTCCGCGCTGAAGTGCGCGACTTTGTGACGGGCGATCCTAACTTTGGCGTGGGCAGTGTAATCGCCGGCAACAACAGCGGTCTGCACCATCACAACATCCTGGCCGGCGGCGGAATTGTGCTGCGGTTCTGAAGAAGCAGTCAGCTGTCAGCATTTAGCAGTCAGTCTGTGCATCTCAGAGCTGAACTTTTCTCGCGTGGCACGATGAAAGTCACAAGGTTCTGGTGACCGCTACATGACTAAGGCCTCCCGTTCCCGGAAGGCCTTTTGGTTTTTAAAGTCGCTGAACTGGTCGCTTGAAGACGGTGCGCTGCCTTACGCGGTCTTGCTGCTGACCGACGCTTTTACTACCTTGCCGGACTTGAGGCAGGTGGTGCAGACGCGGACGCGCTTGTTGGCGCCGTTCACGCGGGCGCGCACGGGACGCAGGTTCACGTTCCAGCGGCGGCGGCTCACGTTGTGAGCGTGGCTGATCTTGTTTCCAAATTGCGGGCCTTTGCCGCAGATGTCGCAAACTTGTGCCATTTGATTGACTCCAGATATCTGACGCAGAAGGGCCGTTGGGCTTCAGGTCGTTGTGGTTAAAGGTAAATTTTACAGGAAGATAGCTGGATTTGGCAACCAGCCGCAATCTCATCCTGGCTTCCACCAGCTTCTTTTCCTCTGCTTTTCGCTGCCAAACAGAGTCGGGACGTTACCATCGCCAAGGTCTTTGGCGTTGTAATTCTCGTCGGGAAAGCTACTGTAACCCCTGATCAGGAACCAGAAAATGCGGCCAAGGCGGTTCAAGGAGCGATCCCAGAACTCCCGGCGCTCCGAGTGATTTTCGTCTTGGAGAACGACACTCATCGATCAGAGCCCCTCAAACATGCGGATGCTGACAGGAATAGCTGAGGTTGGCAAGCGGGCTTATCCAGCAGCAGCCGGAACGGCTGCTTTGGCGGCCCTGGATGAAATACGCTCCCGAAGACGCAGGAATGGCCGTTCAATGGCCAGGTACAGCGCGAAAGCAGCCAGAAAGCTGAACGCAAAGTAAGCAAGCAGGGCGAACCAGCCGCGGGATTCAACCAGCCGTGGCAAGTGTATGCGAACCAGGTGAATGATCTCTTTGTGGGTGAGATAGGCGCTGTAAGCCAGGGCCGCGATCAAGCCAAATCCTCGGATTTTGGATAACGGGCTAGATGGAGCGATGCTGGAGGCAATCAGCAGGCCAAGGCCAACAACCAGCAGCGGGAAACCAATGACGGAGGCTGAAAATGAGAAACGGTCGCTGAAAAGCCACATTGCCCCGGCACAGAGTGCGAGTCCACTTGCCAGCAATAGGTAGCCGTGGGACATGGCGCGCTGCCACCACGCGGGGCGAAAAGTCTTGATTATCGCAAGGGTCACGCCGACCAAAAGACCGTCGAGCCGGGTGTGCGTGGGATAGTAGATTTTTTCCACATACGCCAGGGCGAAGGCGTAGTCTTCTCTAGAGAACACTTGCACCTGATGGATATAGATGTAAGCCCGGATGGCGATGCCAAAACAGAGTATTCCCAGAATCACGGTAATAGCCTTGCCGGAGCTGGGACGGCGCATCAGTAACAAGATCAATAAAGGGAGTACCAGATAGAAATGCTCTTCCACGCAGAGAGACCAGACGTGGGAGAACGCCTGGTCGCTGGCATAGTTGATGCGGAAGTTTTCCGTGAAGGTAAGAAACTGCCAGGCCGGTGAGAGTCCGGGAGCTTCTCGGAATCCCGGGATGGCGAAGTAGAAAAGCAAAACGGTGAGATATGCAGGCAGGACGCGAAAAGCGCGTCGCATATAAAAGCCGCCGATCGAAGGCCGGCTGCCCCGAGTATAAGGCCGTAAAAGCTGCGAACCGATCAGGTATCCGCTGAGGACAAAGAAAAGATCGACGCCCATCCAGCCGTAGCTTCCGGGGCCGCTCCATATGCCCGGGTTCAGCGCAAAGTGCATGTGCCACAGCATTACCCAGAGGATGGCGATGGCGCGCATGAGGTCCAGGCCGGGCTCGCGGGCGGAAGATGTGTCGAGAAGGTTCAAGCAAGATTGTTATAGCAGGCGCATGACCAAAACCTGATCCATAAAGGACACGAAGGAACACAAGACGAACGGCTGGAACTCCTCTGGCGCTGCGATAGCTCGGAGCAGGGAGAATGCAAGACTGCGTCGTAAGAACTCCCTGGTGCAGCATGGCTGAGGAAAAATTCCCGGGATTCTTCCACGCGTCCTCACTCCTGCGTCGCTCGGACTTGGTCAGGATGACAGAGGTTGAGTTGAGCGCATCGCATGATTGAAGAATTCAAGCACAATAACCGCCGAGGGGCGGCGGCGCCACGCGTGCCTCGATCGGCGAGAAAAGGCGTTTTGATACGCGAAGAAAAGATGCGATGAAAATACGTTGATCGACGAAAAGGGCGGTAATCGGGGGAAGCAAATATCCAGACGAGCGATCCATAGGATGATCCGCGGAAAGTCTTCAATCGAAGGTAACGTCTTTGATCCGCCGCGAAGGGCAAGACGAGAAAAACAGATATAATGGATAAGGACAATAAATACGCTGGGGAAGCAGGTCGCGGCCCGTTGATGCGCGAGTCGTGATGCGCGAGACCGCTTGCTGGATTTGCCAGCGCGCATCAAGCCCACATTTTTTCGCAATAATCCCTTTGGAGCATAGATGAAAACAGTATCGCTTGAGCAGGAGCTGAATCCCTGGGAGGCACAGGCAGCTCGGTTTGATTTTGCCGCACATAAACTTAACCTGGATGATGGATTGTGGAAGATCCTGCGCTATCCGCAGCGCGAAATTATTGTGCATATACCGGTAGCGATGGATAACGGCACGCTGGAAGTGTTTACAGGCTTTCGCGTACAGCACTCGATTGCGCGCGGGCCGGCGAAGGGCGGAGTGAGGTATTCTCCGGACGTGACGCTGGATGAAGTGCGCGCCCTGGCTAGCTGGATGACATGGAAATGCGCGGTGGTAAACATTCCGTTTGGCGGCGCCAAGGGCGGAATTATTGTTGATCCGAAGAAGATGAGCCAGTCAGAGCTTGAGAAGATGACTCGTCGCTATACGGCGGAGCTAATCGAATTTTTAGGGCCGGAAAAAGATGTCCCCGCCCCTGACGTCAACACGAACGAACAGACTATGGCGTGGATGATGGATACGTATTCGATGCATATGCGCCAGACCGTGACGGCGGTTGTTACTGGCAAACCAATAAATATTGGCGGGTCGCGTGGTCGTCGCGAAGCCACCGGCCGCGGCGTGATGATCAACTGCGATGAAGCGCTG
>JBAVUZ010000073.1:0-3388 GCA_049697035.1 Candidatus Angelobacter sp.
TATATTCCAGCTCCGCCATCGGTAGCATCGCAGCCCCGCTGAACCCCTGGCGGCGCATCTCAATCGCTTTCCGGCTCGCGTTGGCCCGCACCTCGTCCCAGAACGGATGCGCAAACGTGTCCGCCGGCTCCGTCAGCTTGGCGTTGTGGACGCAGAAAGCGGCGCACGATACCAGCGGTGGCCCATCAAAATATGACGTCCCGGTATTCATCGCCACCGGCATCAGCGGCATCTGATGCGATCCGCGCATTCCGCCGCCTACAAAATGTCCAATGGCATACGGCGCAAGGACTTCACCTGTGGCTGGGAAGTTCATCTGCGTCCTCACCAGCATCACCGGATCATCTTTGCCCGTGTACTTGCCGGCGATGTTGTGTAGTCGTGAAGTTGCAACCGCTACGCATTGCTCTCCCGTCGCGCGCGACCACACTGACTCCACCACATAGCGCTGGTTGTCGCGCAGCAGCGCCGCCAAGTCATAAATTTCTTCCGGCGTATTCAGTTCAATCACGCGGTCGCCTTCGGTGTAATTCACGTCCATCACCACCCAGCGAAATCCCTGGCTCAACTTGGGAGAAAGGATCAGGCCGGGCGTAGTCATCACGTCGGCAAAGGTCAGAAACAGCGGAAGGTTATACGCTCCGGGATCTGTCTTGTCGGCGGCGAAGAACAGGAAGGGCTCATTGGGCCGCTCCTCCACTTCCATCTCTGCCACAGCCGGTCCCATGCCACGCACATTACCGGAGAAGGAATCCTTCAACAGGTCCTGGCCCGCGCCGTAGAGACCTTCTTCTTTCGCCACCGCCGTGCCTGCAACAAATGCGTCCCAGGCCATCTTGTGGACTTTTTCATCGTTCACGCCGCGCCGGTGTGTCATCAGGATGGCCACATCATCGCCCGTATGGCTGATGAAGTGGTCCGCGATAATGGGCTTGCCGGACGTTTCCACCACTTCTTTCACCCGTTCCAGCAACCGTTTCGATGGCGCAATATGCCCGCCAATAGAACCAATATCCGCCTTGATTACGCTCAACGTCGTTTTCATAAAAAAACCTCCGCACCTACCAGAATTGTCCTGCGGAGAGGCGTGGGTAAGCTGTGATGGCGGTCACGGGAGAATGCGGCCATGGATTGACGAAGGGAACGATCGTTTGTGAAATCCCGAAGCGCAGCGAGGGATCGCTTTGCTCTTCAATGTTCTTCGGGCCAATGAAGGTAGTCAATCGGGCTTGACTCATTGGTTTCCAACCGTCCCTCGAGCAGCTTGATGAACAGCTCACCAGTTTCTCGGCCCAATGGGTCAGAAAAATTCAAAGCGCTCTTCGCCAAGGAAAGCATGAATCCTTCTCTTGATCCATCGATCAAGAATTCATCAAGCCTCAAGGACATGCAACCGCCGTCGATTATTATTTGAGTTCTCCAATCCTCTATCAACGTGTGTTGCCATGTCTTCAGGTCCTGCAATTTTCCCATCTCGACTATGAGAGTAGTTAGCCAACTCTCGATAAGACTGTCGCGCGACCAGAAGCCGAAGCCTTTGTATTTGATAAAACTCGTGCCCATTCGTGACCCACAGAGTGTAAAACGGCGATAGGGTTCCCTCGCTTCGCTTCGGGATTTCAGAAACACTACTTAATGATCCCCATCCTCGTCCCCACCTTCTTTAGCACTTCCAGCGCCTTAGTCAGCTGGTCCTGCGTGTGCGTGGCGGTCATGATGGTCCGTAGGCGCGCCTTGCCTTCGGCAACCGTTGGGAATGCAATCCCCGGCGTAAAGACGCCTTCATTGAACAGTTCGCGGCTGAATTCCATCGTCAGCCGTCCGTCGCCGATGATGATTGGCGTAATCGGGGTTTCGCTGGCCGGAGTGGTGCTGCCGCCAATGTTAAATCCCAGCAACCCAAGCTCTTTCTTGAAGAACCGAGTATTGGCCCAGAGCTTGTCCATCAACTCCGGCTCTTTCTCCAGCACGTCGAAGGCGGCGATGCATGTCGCCGCCACGGACGGCGGATGCGAAGTGGAAAACAAAAACGGCCGCGCGCGGTGATAGAGAAAATCAATCAGGTCTTTCGACCCGCAAACATATCCGCCCAGCGCGCCAATGGCTTTTGAGAGCGTGCCCACCTGGATATCAACCCGTCCGTGGACTTTGTAGTGGTCCACTGTTCCGCGGCCATTGCGTCCCAGCACGCCGGAAGAGTGCGCGTCGTCAATCATCATGATGGCGCCGTATTTTTCTGCCAGGTCGCACAGCGCGGGCAGCGGGCCAATATCGCCATCCATGGAAAACACACCGTCAGTGATAATCAGCTTGTGCCCCGGCTCGCCGGCAACTTCTTTCAGCAACTCTTCCGCGTGCGCCGTGTCTTTGTGGCGAAAAACCTTGATCTTGGCCCGCGAGAGCCGCGCGCCGTCGATGATGCTGGCGTGGTTCAGCTCGTCGGAGATAATGAAATCATCTTTGCCCAGGATCGCCGAAACCGTTCCCGCATTCGCCGCAAAACCTGACTGAAACACCACGCACGCCTCAGTATTCTTGAAGCGCGCAATCTTCTCTTCCAGTTCCATATGGATGGACATGGTCCCGCTCACGGTGCGAACCGCGCCGGAGCCCACCCCATATTTCTTAATCGCCGCAATGGCCGCTTCGCGCAGCTTAGGATGCGTCGTCAGCCCCAGATAATTGTTCGACGCCAAGTTGATGACATGCTTGCCATCAACCGTACACTCCGGCGCCTGTGCTTCTTCCAGCACACGCAGCTTAAAGTGCGTGCCCTTCTGTTTGAGCTCATTCATCTGGTCGGCAAGGTATGAAAGCTGGGGACGGGTAGTGGTCGTTGGCATGTCTCACTCCTGAAAAAATTTCTTTGCCGCTGATTTACGCTGACCAGCGCAGATCAAAGGATTATTCGGGCCGCGAATTAACGCGAAATACGCGGATCAACTTGGGTTTTGTCCCTTGGATCGATCGATAAATCCGGTTTGGATGCAAGCTGCCTTAGCGATAATTCAAAACCCTTTTTCCTGATTTGTGTTCATTCGCGTAATTCGCGACTGCGCTTTTTGATCTGCGTATATCTGCGCAAATCTGCGGCCAATTGATTGCTACTTGTTAACTGCTCCATTCGGATACAACAAAATCTTACTCGACTCGCCCGTCCTCAGCCGGTCCATGCCTTTGCTGAAGTCGGCCATCGGCATGCGGTCTGTAATCACCGGATCAAGATCAAGCTTGTTGGCTTTGAGCAGCGCATTCATCTGGAACCATGTTTTGTACATCAGCCGTCCATTGATGCCCTGCACCAGCGCGCCTTTAAAAATAATGTCGCTGGCCAGATTCAGCTCCATCGGCTTTGACGGAATCCCCAGTAGCGAAGCGCGTCCGCCCA
>JBAVUZ010000074.1:0-1812 GCA_049697035.1 Candidatus Angelobacter sp.
GTAATAAGGAGTGAACAGCCGCTCGCACTCCTCTGCCGTCAGTCCGGCTCCGGTGTCTTCCACCTCAAACAGCGCGAACCGATCGTCGCTACTGGTCATCGTTCGAAAAGTCAGCGTGCCGCCCTGCGGCATCGCGTCAATCGCGTTCAACACCAGATTCTCAATCACTCGACGAAGCAATACCGGATCGGCGCTTACCCGCGGCAAGTCGCCGAGTTGCATCCTGGGTTCAATGCGTCCGGGATCGCGATTGAGCTGGCCTTGAAACAATTGCGCCACGCCACGCACCAGTTCATTCAAATCGACCGCCTGAATCTGCGGCGCGGGCATCTTGGAAAAATCACTGAATCGCCCGATGATGGTTTTCAGGTTTGCAATCTCCGCCAGCAGAGTCGCGGTGCTTTCCTGAAATACTTCATCAAACTCCTGCGGTGTGTTCTGCCGCGCGCGCAGCAGGTTCTCCACCGTGATCTGCAATGGGAACAGCGGATTCTTCAACTCGTGCGCCAGTCGCCGCGCCAGTTCGCGCCACGCAGCAACGCGCTCGCTCTGCACCAGCCGTTCACGCTGTCCTATCAGTTCCGCTGTCATCTGGTTAAACGCCACCGACAGCTTGCCGATCTCATCTTTGCCGGACGTTTCCACCCGGACATCCCAATTGCCATGCCCGATTTCCGTTGCCGCCTGCGCCAGCGTCTTGATCGGCCGGCTGAACCGCGCTGTCACGATCCCGCTGACCACTACGCCGATAAAAACCCCCACTCCGGCAATGATCAGGCTGATATCGCGAATGTGTTTCTCCAGCAGAAGCTCCTGCTCCAGTGAGTTGCCGACGAGAAGCACCGCAGGAACGCGATCGGTGTAGCCAGGCAGGGGAATCGCGTGCACAATCTCCTCGCGTCCCAGCGCCGGCCCCAGATCGACTGTGGCAGAGCCTTCAGTGCGTTTATCAAGAACTTTTTGGATCAGAGACGTCAGCCTTGCGGGATCGAAACTCTCTTTGCCCGGCCCAATTAACTCTCCCGATCCCTGCTCCGGCACGCTGAAAATTGCCACGCGTAACCCTTCCGGCGGAGAGAGTGATTGCACCACGGCATCGAGCTTGCGCCCGCCGATCAGGTAATAATTGAGGCCATGGACCGGCACTGTTCGCAAGCAGAGCATGGCCAGCACGCTGCCCTGCGGCGTTTCCACATGCTTTAGAAAAGCCTGGCGCGGCAGAGGAGACGGAAGATCCAGAAACCAGCGCTGCTTATACCCAAAGCGCGCGGGCCAGTGTGCTGAAGAAATAATCGCGCCGTCGGGTGCGATGAGGTCGAGAAAATCCAAACGTTGCGCTGCCGCGTTGGATGCTGCTTCATTCACGTAGTTGGCGTATTCGGCGCCGTTGGCCAGTTCCGTTACGGTTCGCTGCATCGCGTCAGAGCCGGCAATCGCATCCACGCCACGCGTTATCTCGTCGCCCGCGTGCTCAAATTCCCGCCGGAACTGGTTCACCAGCGCTGCCGTGCGGTCCTGCTCCACCTGTCGGAAAGCTTCATGGGCGCGCTCTTCAATCAGCCAGGCCACCGCGCCCACGCTGGCGGTAATGCTGATCGTTACCAGAAGAAGCAGCTTGGTCTTTAAGGACAATGCTTATCGCGCTCCTTCCATCCACAGCTGGTCAAGGTCCCACGCGCCATTCAATTCCTGTTGCCAGTTGTGCGCCGTCCTGTTCAGCCAGAGCACCTGTGGGACATGCGCCACAGGCAACACGCGATTCGTCTCCAGCAATTTGCGTTCGATCTCCAGCAGGTCTTCAGGGCGCGTAGC
>JBAVUZ010000075.1:0-7917 GCA_049697035.1 Candidatus Angelobacter sp.
CATCCAGATCCTGCGGGAAATGATCACGGAAGTTCCACTGATTGTGGATGCGGGCGTGGGAACAGCCTCTGACGCTGCCATCGGCATGGAACTGGGCGCGGACGCCGTGCTGATGAATTCCGGGATCGCGCACGCTGAAAATCCTGTGCTGATGGCGGAAGCGATGAAGCACGCAGTAATTGCCGGACGCGCAGCTTACCTGGCCGGCAGAATGCCTCGCAAACTCTATGCCACGGCAAGCTCTCCGCTGCAGGGAGTTGTTCGATAAAATCAGGTTGCGGCTCGAAAGAGCTTTTACCTTGTATTGTCGAATGCCAAACCTAGTTGACCGCTCGCGGTGATCCCTGTAGCCGCGCCTCCAATGACACGCGTTGGCGCAGTATTGCCGTTGGTCGTATTCAAATTGCCCCACACGGCAACTCTGGCAGCCCCAGGGTCAGCGTTGTACAGAGTTCCAGTGCCCGTCGTGTCAACGAATACTTGAGTTGGCACGGAGAGGCCGGTATTGGCGCCGGCGATCTCAGCAACTGGAGCAATGTCTCCGTCAGCCGTTGCCGCGTTCGCGTAAATGGTAATGCTGGGCGATAAAGCGTTGCTCACCACAAGACGTCCCGCTCCATCCACCTGGACTCCTCCCGGCCCCGAGAGGTGAGTATTGTTTGGGCCCTGCACAGCACGATTGGCCGTAATGGGACCATTCAATGCGCTGGCGTGATCGTAAACGCCAATTGCGTTGCCTGCCTGATCGGCGACATAAAGACGGTCATTGGCTCCATCAATAAAAATTCCAGATAGCTGAAACACCGTTGTCAGTTCACGGACTGGCGCCTGGTTACCATTCGCAGTTGACGCGGAGGCATACACATGGATAGTGAGATCATCGGCAACATAGAGCAGATTCCTGACTTTATCCAAAGCGACGTCGGTGGGATTCAACAGATTCGTCGCTTGGCCAAAAATCGCTCGGCTGGGAGCAACATTGCCAGCCTTGGTGCTAACACCGTCGTACATTAAGACTGAGAGATCTTGAGTATTTGCAATGTATAAACTGTCATGAGCGGTGTCTAGCGTTATAAAGCCTGGCAGGTTAAATGAGGTGGCTGTTCCCACAATGGTCGCGGCCGGTTGTATATTGCCGCTGGCTGTAAAGGCATTGTCAAAACGCAAAAGTGTGTTCGAATTGCTGTCCATCACATAAAGCTTGCCCGTGGCGACAGGAGTTGGAGTTGGCGAGCCGGTTGGAGTTGGCGAGCCAGTGGGAGTTGGCGTTGGCGTAGCGCCGCCACCGCCCAGCGTTCGCCGGGGCGAGATGACACAACCAACTGTAAGCAAAAGACAGAACACTGCCACACAAATGCCTGCCGGCGAGAAGCCGCGTTTTGATCTGATTATTGGGTCCATTCTCTGCCATGATAACCCAGTTTTCGCGGTTTCTAATGCGCTATTCGTGCAGGTGCGTTCCACACCTAAGTAACAAATGGACGGGATTAAGAAGTGTAAAAAAGGCGGCTTTTGTAGCCGCCTCTCGGGTAAACCAGAATTAAACGCTTTGACTTACTTCTTTTCGTCGGACTGCTTCAGCATCGCCACTTTGTCCACGTGGAGCGTGCCATTATCAAGTTTTCCCGTGACGCTTACGTGATGCCCTTCATGTCCCTTCAATGCGTCTTGATTGTCCACATTGATGATGCTCTTGTCTTTTTCTGAAACGAAGACCAGTTTCGATCCATTCTCCGCGCACTTCTTGGCGCAATCGGCATTGTCGATGTCCTTGGCCCCACATTTCTCGTCACTGACCCAGCCGCTCATCTTGGTTTCTTTGGGGGCCTTGTCTTTGGCCAGAGACAGTGTGGACGTCAAAAACGTGAGTGCAAATGCAACTAACAGAAGTTTCTTCATTTGGTTAACGTTATCTCCTCAGAGGATGTTGTTGCTTCAGCAATGCTTTCAGCACTTTGCCGGGTTGATTCAATTGAGTTACTACGGCGAAAAAGGTGACGAGAAAAGTTTGATCTGGCGCCCTCCGAGCAAGGGTTGCTCAAATTTCCCCAAAAGTTAAAGCTACTTCTTCTCTGGCGGCTGCGCAACTGCCGGCGGGGAGACGGTGTAAACCACCTCTCCGGGACGGGCATAGTGGAGCCGTTCACGTGCTTCTTTTTCAATGGTTTTGGGGTCAGCCTTTAAAGCTTTAATTTCCTGTTCCATGCCGCCGTTTTGTTGTTGCAGGGCCTTGATCTGGCGGTCAAGTTCGCCCGACTCTCGGCGTTTTTGCTGATAGTCCATAAGGCCATTGGCGCCGAACACGGCGTAGTAGCCGATGATGCAAAGCAAAATGCCGACCCCTGTCGCCGCCAGCTTGTGGCGCAAGCGATAGAGCTGTTCCCTTCCGCTTTTAATTTTCTCCGCCATTATTGCTTGATCCAATCGCGCGCCGCAGCAGAAAGTTTGTCGAGACTTTTTTCCGAGCTGGCTTCAGAGTAAATCCGTACGACCGGCTCCGTGCCGGACACGCGATAGCAAACCCACGACCCATCGTCCATGATCAACTTCAAACCGTCCGCACGGCCCACCTGCTTTACTTTGTGGCCAGAGAGTTCGGTTGGATCGCTCTTCATCTTACTAGTGAACTTCGCTTTCAGTTCCGGCGTCAAGCTGAAGTTCTCTCTGCGGGCATAAAAGGAACCAACTTTGCCAAATAAATCTTTGATCTGCTCACCAATCGGCTTCTTGCGGCTGGCCACGGCTTCACAGCACAGCAACCCGGCCAGGATGCCATCTTTTTCCGGAACGTGATTTCTGATGGAAAGCCCGGCGCTCTCTTCGCCGCCGATGGCGATCTTATCCTGCTTGATCAACTCGCCAATGTATTTGAAGCCGACGGGCGTTTCATGCAGCGGAACTTTGTGGTGCTCTGCCAGGGCATTAATCATATTGGTGGTAGAAACAGACTTGGCGACGCCATTTTTCCAGCCTCGGCTCTCAACCAGATAATCGAACAACACGGCAATCACGTAATTGGGCTGAATGAACGTGCCGTCCTGGTCCACGATTCCGAAACGATCGGCGTCTCCATCGGTCGCGATCCCGATGCGTGCGCCCGTCTCTTTCATCTTCTGGCGCATTTCATTCAGGAGATGGTCTTCTGGCTCAGGCGCATGGCCGCCAAAAAGCACATCGCGGACATCGTGTACGGTGGCAACGGGAATACCTGCGTCCCTGAGCAGTTCGTCGGAATAACCGCGGGCTGCGCCCCAGAGCGGATCAAAGACGACTTTCAATCCCGAAGTCCGGATGAGTGGGAGATCAACAAGCTCTTTGAGCCGCGCCAGATAAGCAGGCTTGGGATCGATGTTTGCAACCTCGGCTTTGGAAGAAGCTCCGGAAACCGCACCATTGTTTGCGATCAGCGCTTCTATGGCGCTTGTGGCTTCGGGCAATGCCGGAGCGCCGTCGGGCGTGGAAAACTTGATGCCGCTATACTCCGGAGGATTGTGTGACGCGGTGAAATTGATTGCGCCATCAGTCTTTGACCGGATCACCTCATAAGAAATCGCGGGGGTTGGAGCAGCCTCGGCAATCACTAATGGCTGCACTCCAAACGAGCCCAGCACTTCAGCGGCGATGCTGACAAAACGCTCTCCCATGTAACGCGGGTCGCGCCCCACGATTACGCGAGCGCCGTTTGGCTTCTTAGAGGCTACATACTTCGCAATACCGGCAACAGCCCGGCGCACATTTGCGACGGTGAATTCTTCGGCGATAATCGCTCGCCAGCCGGAAGTGCCAAACTTAATTGTTGTGCTCATAGCAGAACTCCGGTTAGTTGCAATCTGCCGAGAAATGGTTTCAAGCCGATGTTAACGATATTAACTCTGGCGGTACAACAATGCGCGCCACCTTCACCGATTGATAGACTCGGAAGAGGGATATCCATGACGAACGCAAGAATCATCCTCACCACAGCTGCATCGCATGAAGAAGCCGGCAAGATCGCTCACGCACTGGTCGAGCGCAGACTGGCTGCGTGCGTCAACATTGTGCCGCAGATCGAATCAGTTTACCGCTGGCAAGGCAAAGTGGAAACGGCGCGGGAATGGCTTCTGCTGATCAAGACCCAGGCTGAACTTTATGAGCGCGTCCGCGATGCGGTAAAAGAACTGCATTCTTACGATCTTCCGGAGTGCGTGATGCTGGAAGTGACTGCCGGTAGCCAGGAATATCTGGACTGGATCACCAAAAACACCGGTTAACCAAAGCAACCCCGGCCTGCAACCAGGCGAACCACCTTAATCCCAATCTGCGCTCATCAGCGTCCATCTGCGGCTGTCTTTGCTTTTCTCTGTAGTTTAAGACTTAAATCGCCGCCAGCGCTTGGTCCAGATCAGCTATAAGATCTTCCACGTCCTCAATACCAACGGAAATCCGCACCATGCCATCGGTGAGTCCGATTTCTTTTCTTCCCTTTTCACCCAGAGCAGCGTGCGTCATGGTGGCCGGATGCGAGATCAACGTTTCCACGCCTCCAAGCGATTCTGCCAGCGAGCAGACGCGCACTTTGGCCAGCATCTTTTTGGCGTTCCGGAACGAGCCGGTCTCAAAGGTGATCATGGAGCCAAATCCCGTCATCTGCCGCTTGGCCAATGCATGCTGTGGATGATCGGAAAATCCAGGGTAAAGGACTTTCTTCACTTTGGGATGGTTGCGCAGGAAATCGGCAACGACACGGCCGTTATCATCGTGTTTTTCCATGCGCACCGCCAGCGACTTCACTCCGCGCAGCACTAGCCAGCACTCGAAGGGCGACAAGACTGCCCCGGAGGTTTTCTGCATAAAGGCCAATTTTTCTGCATGAATCGGTTTGGTTGCCGCAATCATGCCTCCAAGTCCGTCGCTGTGACCGTTCAGGAACTTCGTGGTTGAATGCATCACCATGTCCGCGCCAAACTCGATTGGCCGCTGGAAATAGGGAGACATAAAAGTGTTGTCCACCACCACTTCAGCGCCGCTGGCGTGAGCAATCCGGGCGACTTCCCTGATGTCGGTCAACACCATCAGCGGATTGGTCGGCGTTTCAATCCAGACGATGCGGGTATTCCGGCGCATGGCCTTTTTCGCCGCGTCCAGGTCAGACGTATCGACGTAACTGAACTCCACGCCGTAGTTGGCCATCACCTGGTTGAAGTAGCGCGGCACGCCTCCGTACACATTGTGCCCGCAGATCAGATGGTCGCCCTGTTTCAGAAAGCATTGTGTAACCGCGGTCACGGCCGCCATGCCGCTGGCAAAGACATGCGCTGAGCTTGCGGACTCTAGCGCTGCAAGATTAATTTCCAACTGCGTCCGCGTTGGATTGGAAACGCGCGCGTACTCGTAACCTTTGTTCTTCCCCACTTCCTGCTGGACGTAAGTTGACGTGGCAAAAATAGGAACGACGATGGCTCCCGTGGAAGGATCGGGTTCCTGGCCCGTATGGATGCAAGCGGTGGAAAATCCGAATTTACCGGTCTGGCGTTTCATGCCGCCGGCAGGTTTCTTTGCCATCTGGTGTTTGCTCCTGAATTGTTCAGTAATCGCAGCTCTGCTCTGCTGCATTGGGCGGAACCGCTATTCGCCGCCTTCAAAAATATTTTTTGACATGTAGCGTTCGGCGGAATCGGGGATGATCGTCACCACCCGCTTCCCTTTGCCGAGTTTTTTTGCTACCTGAAGCGCCGCGAATACGTTGGCTCCCGCGCTGGAACCGCCCAGGACGCCTTCCAATCGCGCCAGTTGCGCCACTGTATCGAATGCGTCTTTGTCGGTGACCATAATGACCTCATCACAGACGGATGGGTCAAAAGTCCTGGGAATAAAACTCGATCCAATGCCTTCTACTTTATGCGGCCCTTTGGGGCCGCCGCCCAGCACAGAACCCTCGGTTTCAACCGCGGCGCAGTAAATGCTGGATCTTTTCTGTTTCATAAAACGGGCTACACCGGTGAATGTGCCACCGGTGCCAACGCCGATCACAACTGCATCAATCGCGCCATCCATTTGTTCGAAAATTTCTTCAGCGGTGGTTTTCTGGTGAAAGTCAGGATTGGCGGGATTTTCAAACTGGAGCGCAGTAAATGATCCGGGAATTTTTGCGGCAATCTCTTTGGCCTTGGAGATTGCCCCTTGCATGCCTGCTTCGTCCGGCGTTCGGACGACTTCCGCGCCCAGCGCTCGCATGATTTTGACTTTTTCCTCGGCAAATTTTTCCGGAACGCAAACCACTACCTGGTAACCTTTGTTTACACCGATCAGGGCCAGGCCAACCCCGGTATTCCCTGCCGTCGCTTCCACAATGGTCGATCCTGGCTTCAAAAGGCCCTGCTCTTCGGCCTTCTTGATCATGCCAATGGCGGCACGGTCTTTTACGCTGCCGCCGGGGTTGAGGTATTCCAGCTTGGCAAACACGTCCGCCGCGTCCGCCGGCACGATCCGGCGAAAATGGAGCATTGGGGTCTTGCCAACCAGTTCGGTAATGTTTTCAGCCACAGGGAGTTGGGACATAGCAGACTTTTTAGACTACGGGACGGAGAGCGATATGGTCAAACTGATCGGTCTTTTTCCCGGCAATTTGTTCAAAACAGGACACTAGCGGGCGTAGGCGGTATTCCTGGAGAAATTGACAGAGTCACTCGAACAGAGTACCGTCAAGAGTGAGCAAGTAATTCTTCCTTACTCTCCAGACCTGCTGAAACTAAGTCAGTAACCTCTGGAGTTCTTCCCCTTAGCCAAAAATTAAAAGAAAGAATTTATGTTTCACGAAATAGCGCCGTTCCACTCAAAATCGGGCGGCCACGCGGAATTGCCAGAAGACCACTGCGAAGAGCAAGAGACGCCAGAGCACAAGTTACACGAAGAAGAAGCGAGCGAAACCTATGATTATTGACAAAAGCACCAGATCATCAAAAGTCTTTGCTGCCGGAAGCACGATCGATAATCGATTTCTCCTGTGCCGTGTGGCTGCGGTTTATGCGCGCCGATTGCAGAAGACGAGAAATCAATTTGCCGAAAGCATCAACCAATCTTTGCGCCTGATCTCTGACCTTCCTCACGGTCACATGGATATGGCAAATCTGCCGCCCGTGCCGATAGAGGAACTGCCGATCCTTGAACCAGTGGCAGCCGCGATTAGCCTTTAACTGCAAAAACGAATGCTCCGGTTGCTAAAAAGTAATTTCAGCTCCGGAGCAAATCATTCCTGCATTTTTAAACAATTGTTACTGTTTGGCCGCCGTGCGCTTTTCGTCGGCAAAATAACCATCGCGCGTCCGTACCTGAAGATCCTTATAGCCTGGCGCGCGCGCTTCCACTTTCACCTTGCGATATCCGCCATTGCTGCGGGGATTTGTCGGTTTGTAGGTAAGGGTGTACTGGTTCCGGATATCACGCGCCACTTCCTGGCTGATTTCATCCACTTCCATCAAATCTTTGGGGAAGAAAGCCACCCCGCCGGTCTGGTCTGAGAGGCTTTGCAATGCGCGCTTGGCTCTCTTGATCCCTGGCTCGTCGCCAAGAATTCCAATCGTGTAGATAGTAGGTCCGTTATCGTCCTGGACCTTTCTGATGGCCGATTCGAGGGACTCCCTGCTCTCGTTATCTACGCCGTCCGTGATCACGAGCAGGACTTTCTTTTCCTTCTTTGCGCCTTTAGCCAGGTGATCGGCGGAAGCGATTACTGCGTCATAGAGCGCGGTGCCGCCGCGAGAATCAACCCTATCGAGCGCTTCACGCAGTGGCGGTATCTTGTTGGTGAAATCCTGATCAAGGTAAGGGTCGTCATTAAAATTCACGACGAACACTTCGTCCTGCGGATTGCTGGCCTGAATCAAATTAAGAACGGCCTTGGTAACAGCGGTGCGCTTGGTCCGCATGGAGCCGGAATTG
>JBAVUZ010000076.1:0-5628 GCA_049697035.1 Candidatus Angelobacter sp.
GTTCGCGCCTGGTCCTTTGCCAACATGGGACTGTGCGCGAAGCGCTCTCTTCAGTATGAAGATGCGCTCGAATGGTACATCAAGGCGCGGTCTGCGTTTGCCGCCATGAAAGCGCTCCCTTTGGAGCAAGGAATGTTTGGAAATCTGGGTTTTGTCTATTTCGAGCTAAGAGACCTGCCCAGAGCCAAACAGAATACTGAAACTGCTGCCAGGATGGCTGCAGACTTGAAAATCCTTCCCGACCAACAGCTTTGGTTGCTGGACCTAGGACGTGTTCAACAGGCCTTGGGGCAAACCGGGGCTGCAGAGGAATCGTACAAAAAAGCACTTTCGATTCCCAGCCCGCCGGGTAGTAACCAGATCGCTGTGAGTTGTTTGCATAACCTGACCGAGCTCAGATTGGCCCAGGGAAAAGTGGGATTGGCGGAGGAATCTCATCAGGCAGCACTGAAATTGGACCTCAAAGGAGAACCTCTTCTCTTCTGGCAGTTGGATGATGCTGCAATAGCGGCAGCCCATGGCGATTATGCCAAGGCCACGCTCCGCCTCCGGGATCTGCTTCAACTAATACAGAACGAAGATGCACAGAAGCATGAGTTTCGTTACACGCTGATATGGGTCATTGAATCGCAACTGGCCCGCGGCTACGCAGCAGAGGGTAATCCTGTTGAAGCTGAGAAATGGTTCAAGCGCAGCCTTATAACCGTGGACAAGGCCGCGCAAAGCATGAAACATCAAGAATTTAAAATCGCTTTGCGTGACAATATCCCAGTCTATGACGGATACGTGACTTTCTTGATTGCTCAGAAGCGGTTCGCTGAATCGCTGCACGTCGCGCAATTAGGTCGTGCCCGGACATTATTGCTGGATGAGGAAAAGCCAACTTCTAAATCTCCGCTGGCGGATGACGCAAAAGTTTGGCTCTCGAAAATCCAACATTATCTCGCTCACGACAAGTCGGTACTGCTCTCTTATTTCGAAACTGCGGACGAATGTTATCTCTGGACAGTCACCGCCAATCAACTGCGGCTTTCCCCGCTGGGCATAAAGGGGCCGGATTTGGACAATCTTATCGATTCCTACCAGCAAGAAATCCAGCAGCACTTGCCTCTTGCGGACAGCCCGGCGGCGAAAAAGCTTTATCAAATCCTTGTCCAGCCCGGCAGCGATCTCATTCCCAAAGGCTCTCATGTCATCGTGGTTGCAGACAGCAAGAGCTACAGCATCAACTTTGAAACCCTGGTTTCTTCCCAAGGGAAGGACCATTACTGGATTGAGGATGTGGAGTTGGAGAATGCTGGATCGATCGATCTGCTCATGGCGTCTCATCCAAAGCGTGTCCCTGTAAAAGGCCTGCTTTTGATCGGCGCTCCGGCCCAGGCCGATCCGCATTTTGCCGAACTGCCCCATGCCAAAGACGAGATGGCAAGTGTAGAAAAACATTTCCCATCCGGCAAAATCACCAGGTTTGCCGGGCCTGACGCCACACCCGATTCGTACCTACAAAACTCGCCCGGCACGTACAAGTTCATTCACATGGCTACGCACGGCACTCCCAACGCCATCGATCCGTTGCAGTCGGCGATCATTCTGTCTTCCGGCAAAGATGGCAATTTCAAGCTTCTGGGCCGGGACATTATCGATGGCAAAGTGCGGCTGAACGCGGAGCTTGTGACTATTTCGGCTTGCGAAGGAGTGGGAACCCAATTGCAGTCGCTGGAAGGCCTGCTTGGCCTGGAGTGGGCATTCATGCGGGCCGGAGCGCATCAGGTTGTCGCGGCCGTATGGGATCAGGATGATGCCGTGACGCCCGCGCTGATGGACGATTTCTACGATCAGCTCACACACGGCAAAAGCGCGACAGACGCTCTTCACCACGCCAAATTATCCATCCTGCACGCAGGCGGTTTCCACGCTGCTCCTTATTATTGGGCATCACTCCAACTCTACACGCGGTCATAAAAAAGCCGGCGTTGTCACGCGCCGGCCGTCTTGCAGGTTGCTCATCCAAAATCGTTAGCAGCAATGCGGGAAAGTTGTCGAAGCCGCGGAACGCATTCTGTGCGTTTGCCGTCCGGTCCTGGGCTGTGTCCGGATCAAGGTGACTTTGTTTCTGGGCGCTCGGTCCATCTGCTTGTACTCCACCACAAATTGCTGCTTTGCCCGATGCAGCAGCACACGCAGATATTCCCTGCTTACGCCCAGTTCCATGCAGACTTCGTTTTTGTCTCTTTGCTCAAAGAAAACCGCCCGCAGTACCTTCTGGTCTTTGGCTGGAAGCTTTGCCAGTACGCGCTGTACCTGCAGCTTGGTTTCTTCCGCCAGAAGCATGCCGTCCGGCGCCGGGGATTGGTCCGTGGGATCGCGTTGCAGGTCGTCCAGCGGCTTTATCCGCGCGCGAGAACGGTACGATTCACGGAGTATGTTGTTGCAGACCGAGCTCACAAAAGCGCCGAACCGTTCCGGTTGGCGAATTCCGCCTTCGGCCCGTACCGCTGCCCATGCCCGCAACAGGGTTTCCTGCTGCACGTCCTTGATGTGCTCCGGACACATCAACCGGCGGCGCAGCTTGTTATGGAGGATTTTGCTGAAATATGCCACAAAGTGGGCTTCGGTGGTTACATCCTGCGCCCTGAGTTCGTGCAGGTATGTTTCATTGAACTGATGGAAATCCATGCATTGTGCGGTGGCCATTCCCGTCTCCTTACAGCGCGCTCTTCGCTCGATTAGCGCTGCCGCAAACGGCATTCTCCGCAGGATCCGGGTTTCTCCTCCCATGCCTGCCGGGGCACATCAATTGATTGAGTGCTAAACCGTTGCTTGTTTCATAAGACGCTGGTGCTTGGGATTTCCCTGTCGGGGTTTAGCGTTTGTTTTTAAAGTTTTCTCCCGATCGCTAAAGACGGTTGCCAGGGGTGGCACCATGGCAAAAAGGCAGGTTTCGGGCTCGATTCGCTAAAAGGGGGCCGATGCGCCAGTTGCCATCAGCCCGATAAAATGGATTTAGACCGCTTCCGCGGCTTCATACACTTCTGCATCGTCTAGGGTGGGTTACACCGTAGCGCTCGTACTTGTCCTCACAAGTGGCCCAATTGATTGGCAGTCTAGTGCGGCTGAAACTTCCATCAAACGCGCAGACGGCGCGTCAGGGGTCATGACGCCCGGCATCAGCTTGGGACGGATTGCGCTTGAGGTTCGGCGTCTGCTCTTTTCGGAAGGTTCGATATATTTCAAGAGATGTTCTTCCAATTCCGGGAAGCATTGGCGAATTGTGAAATTGAAGAAGCTAACCGCATGCTCCTGTGCATCGTCCTTATCGTCCTTTCTGGCTGACTCCTTTGCTGGCGAAACTCCAAAAAAGTATCTCAACACGTTTGGAGGGCAGTTTGGAGAAGGAGCACACTTATCCCCCAGTTGCGAGCAGGTAAGGCTCACTCTGCTAGCGTCTTCTACGTAATATTCCAATATGTAGTTTGTGGGCATAAGGCCGGGTCGCCCGGAAGTAAACTCCACGTGCAATGGCCGTCCACTAAAATTGATGCTGTTGGGAAACGGCAGTTCAAGAGTGACAATGCGCTCCGGCAACCGCCATTTTTGGGTGTATGCCTCAAAATCTGCGAATCCAGGATTGACGAAGGTCTCAGCGTAGTTTCTCAGGCCGGCTTCTGAAAGCTGGAAATGGTAACCCGCCGGATCTTTTCCTGCGGTCCTTCTGATCTCCTGAGGCGACTCGGGATCGTTGAAGTAAAAGTTATGCTCAAGGTTATGATCTTTCTCCTCTGATCTTGGAACAAATGCAATCAACCGGTTGGGCTTGTTCTTTTGCAGCACAACCGCAAACGCGCCTTCAAGCAAGATCTGGACTGTGTGAACATCTTTTTCTTTGGAAGGCGTCGTTGTTGGTGAAGGCCGATATTGCAGGCAGTTTCCCAGAGCGCTTGCGATGGGCACGGTCGCTAGAGCTTTCAATATTTCACGTCGTCTCATTGTTTCCTCTCTGTACTGTTGAACAGCGGGAACACTTTCTTCTGACGATTTTTGTCTGAAAAGAGTGTACCGCCAACCCCGGCGATTCGGTTAATTTACTCTACCGGTTATGCTGAATCCCGCCCAGTAATAAGGATGCGGCGTTTTTTTCAGCACATCCCTGCGAGCATCAAGCATTGCCTCAGCCACCGTCGGGTCTGTTAGCATGTGCCGGTAAAAACTCACCATAAGCTGAGAAGTGCTGCCCGAATCTACGTTCCAATGGCTGGCTACTACCCGCGGCACGCCCGCAGCCAGAAAGGAATGAACGAGATTTTGATTATCCTGCAACCCTTCTTTCCCGCTTCTACCGCTCGAACACGCTGCCAGCACGACCATTTCAGAACGTGCAAAACGATCCGGCGTAAAATCTGCGGCTCCCAGGCTTTCCTTCGGACTCAACACCAGATCAGTTCCGGAGCGGGAAGGACGCCCATGTCCCATAAAGTGAAAAATCTGGCTGGCCGCCACCTCAGGTCGCAAATTTCCCCAATTGGCATTCTCCGCATCCACCACTCTCGACTTTGGGAAAGTCTTTGCAATGAAGGCCCTTTCCACATCCATGCCGGGAAGATAGCCCGAATGGGTGGCATCCAACAGGAATAGAGACTGGGCTTGCCCAATGGTTCCTGGGCTGCGTAGCAGTTGCTCCGTCCAGAGACCGGGAGAATAAACGACCGAATACTTTTCCCCAAAATAAGCGCCGCTCGGAGTCTTGAGCCCTTCCAGAGACAAGTCGTAAGATGACTGATCAAGCTCCACGATCACGGCCTTCGCTTCAGCCAGTTCTGCGGCCACCGGTTGTATCAGCAACGCGTAGAGTTTCAGTCCCTGGCGTTCGACATCAATAAGGCTCGAGTCTGGCGTGGCACATTGTTCGGCAAATAGGCGAATTTCATTCTCAAGATCGTTCTTCGCAATCTTTACCCAACTGCTATGTATCTCCCCATTCTTCACTGACCAGATTTGCACGCCATCCGCGAAATTAGCATAGATCAGGCGCAACGAGGGAGATGATGGGAGTTGCAAAATTGATTTCCTGGTCGCAGAAACGGCGGTTGCGGCTGGCATTTCTGCCGCGAGCGGTCTTTGTGAAATCTGCCCTTTGTACTGCTCCCACCGTTCCAGAGCCTCGCGATCTTTCTTTTGAGCAAGCAGAACACGGATCGCTCCTCGATAGCTTTCCTCTGTGGCCTGCTTCCAGGAAAGCCGGTCAGTGCTGTTTGTAAGTCCTTCAAGGCCAGTATCAGCGATCTCTATGGCCGATTCAAAAGAATCACGGGCCTCATCAAGATGCTGCAAACGCAAATGGACACCGCCAAGAAGACGGTAGTAATTCAAAGCCAGCTCTTTGTCCTGCGTACGCTCCACTAGCATGAACATTGCCTTTAAGGTGGCTAATGCTCGCTCGGCTTCCTGGCGCTGCAGCTCATTTTCCGCAGTTTTGAAAGTGTTCACAGTGCGGTAGTTGTCCGGATACGAGTGGGCCACACTTTGAAAAATAGCTGACGCAGTTTGCATTTCTCTCTTTGCTTCGCCAACGGCTTGGCGGCGATTGAGAAGGTTCGCCAGGTCAAGGCGGAGCATCCCCTCCCTCAGGGG
>JBAVUZ010000077.1:0-3129 GCA_049697035.1 Candidatus Angelobacter sp.
AGAGATCAGAACCAAGGCGGCAGTCCATGCCTGAGCGTGCGCCTGCTCATAGGGCTGGATGGCATATTTGTATATCTGCAGCGGAAGAGCTGCCACCGGCTGGTTGGGGCTTGAGCTCCAGAACTCATTGCCGAACGCGGTAAACATGAGGGGCGCACTCTCACCGGCGATGCGCGCGAATGCCAGCATTACGCTTGTGACAATTCCGGCGCTGGCCGAACGAAGCACAACAGAAAGGATGGTGCGCCATTTGGGAATGCCCAGACCCAGAGCGGCTTCGCGGATGGACTGCGGCACCAGCAGCAGGACCTCTTCAGTGGTGCGGGAGATCACCGGAATCATCATAATGCCGAGAGCCACGCTGCCGGAAATAAGGGAGAAATGTCCTTGTGGAACCACGACTAAAGCCCACGCAGTCATGCCGATTACGACAGAGGGCACACCGTTCAACACGTCGGCGGTAAAGCGGACGATGTTGCCAAATTTGTTGCGGCCGTATTCCGCCAAAAAGATACCTGCGCCAATTCCCAACGGAACGCCGATCAGGCTGGCGAAGCCTAAAAGCAAGATCGATCCAAGAATCGCGTTGCCCATGCCGCCACCCTCTTCACCAATGGGTTTGGGAATCTGGGTGAGGAAAGCCCAATTGAAAGTACCCAAGCCTCGGACCACGACTGTTCCCAGAATCAGGAACAGAGGCACAGTCACTACCAACGCAGCGACAGTAATCAGGCCAAGGGCGATCCAGTTGGATAGCCTGCGGCGGAGAGATGTCTTAGGAAGGTTCTTAAGCAAGGGCCCTCGACGGCTTTCCCCGGGCTATGGACCATACCAGCAACCCGGCTAGAGCGTTCACAATGAGGGTTATCACAAATAAAATCAGCGCCATTTCCATCAAAGCACTTAAATACAAATTGCCAACAGCCTCAGTGAATTCATTGGCAACCGCGCTGGCAAGCGTGTATCCGGGAGCGAAGAGGGAACGCGCAATTTCCGGGCGGTTGCCGATCACCATGGTGACTGCCATGGTTTCACCCAAGGCACGGCCAAGTCCCAGAATCACCGCGCCGAAGATACCGGGCCGAGCGTTGCGCAGGACGGCGATGCGGAGCATTTCCCACTTTGTAGCGCCCAGCGCCAACGCAGCTTCACGCTGCACGCGCGGAACGGCGGTGATGACTTCACGGGTGATGGAGGCAATGATGGGCAGAATCATAATGGCAATGATCATCCCGGCCGCAAGCATTCCCCAGCCATACTTTGGGCCTTCAAACAGACCTGTCCAGCCGAAATACCTGGCCAGAAATGGCTCCACGTGCACGCGAACAAACGGCGCCAGAACAAAGATGCCCCAGAGGCCGTAGATTACGCTGGGAATCGCCGCAAGCAGTTCCACCAGCAAAGAGAGGACCGCACGAATGCGCAGCGGGCAGATTTCGGTGAGAAAGAGTGCCGTTCCAACGGAGAGAGGAACCGCGATCACGAGACTGACCAAGGAGGAAACGATGGTGCCATAAATGAAAGGCAATGCGCCAAAATCTTCAGCTACTGGGTCCCAGATTTGCTTGACCAGGAACTTGAAACCAAATTTAGAGATGGAAAGGCGCGATTGGCTGACCAGTTCAAACAAGATAAGACCAACCATGGCCAGCACAGCCAGCGCGCAGAGAAGGATAACGCCACGAAATACCCGGTCGGCAATCACATTTTCCCGGAAAACCAGACGGCTTTTGGGCACAATCTGCAACGTTTCCGAGCTGCCCAAAACAGGAGCCGCCATATCTGCTCTGGCAGGCACTTCCGGGCCCCGGGGATGCCCGTGCTCTGGCATGGTTCGCATGTCTGCACGCTAGCAGACGATTGTTAATAGACTGTTAAAAAACAAGCGCCGGCAGGTTAAACCGGCGCTGGAAGGATTGAAGGAAGCTTTCTGTTATTTCTTTGCAGACTGTTTCGCGCTGACCTTGATTTCTTTGATCCGGGCTTTCACTTTTGCCGCTACATTCTTTGGCAATGGAGCATACTGGAGCGCTGATGTCATCGTCTGTCCTTTGTCAACCATCCAATTGAGGAAATCGACGAATGCCTTTTCCTTGGTGGCATCCTTCCATTCCGCGGGAACCAGAAGCCAGGTAAAGCTGCTGATCGGGTATGCAGCTTTGCCGGGCGCGTTGGTGATGGAGACCCTGAAATCGTCCGGCATGTCTTTCACTGAGGCGGCTGCCGCCGTTACTGAATCAAGGCTGGCCTTAACGAACGATCCAGCAGCATTTTGCACGCTGCCGTAGGGCATTTTGTTCGAGACCGCATAAATAAGTTCGACGTAACCGAGACTTCCTTCTGTTTGCTTTACGGTTCCCGCAACTCCTTCATTGCCCTTGCCGCCCAGACCGACAGGCCAGTTTACCGATGTGCCCTTGCCGACTTTGTCCTTCCACTCAGAGCTGACCTTGGACAAATAATCGGTCCAGATGTAAGTTGTCCCGCTGCCATCCGAGCGATGGACGATGATGATATCTTCGTCGGGAAATTTGACGCCAGGATTGTCTTTAGCCAAGCGGGGGTCGTTCCACTTTTTAATTTTGCCGAGGAACAGATCAGCCAGCACGTCCGGCGTGAACTTGAGTTCTCCGGTTACGCCCGCAACATTGTACATAGGCACGTCAGCGCCAAGGACGGTTGGGATGTGAAAAACTTTGCCCGGAGTTTGCGCAATCTGTTCATCGGTCATGGGCCCGTCACTGGCGCCGAAATCAACGGTCCCGGACTGAATCTGCTTGATGCCGCCGCCGCTGCCAATGGATTGATAGTTAATTTTGATGTCGGAATGTTGGTTGTGGTACTCATCAAACCACTTGGAATACATGGGATACGGGAAAGTGGCACCCGCACCGGTCAAATTTGTTTCCGCGCTCGCCGCGCCGAGCATCGCGGCCACTACTGCCAGGGCCATCGCAAATCTCAGTTTCATTGTCGCTCCTCAGTATTGATATCCGTGTGCACGAGATGAAGCTAACAGGGGAGTGTTAAATGAGTGTTAAAAAGCAGCTACTAGTTCTCTGACCGCGTGATTATTGGATCGTAACGGAATTTCTTTCTTGCCTTGGCGCGGTCAAACTTCCATTGAAT
>JBAVUZ010000078.1:0-3157 GCA_049697035.1 Candidatus Angelobacter sp.
CAGAGTCGATGCTGACTGACCAGAAGGAACTGGTACGCGAAGTGATGGGTGAAGCCCACCGCAACGCGCGCGGCGCCGTTGGTTTAAAGCATGTGCTCAGCGCGCTGGAGCGGCAGGAGGTGCAGACGCTGCTGGTGCTGCGCGGCTTCAAAGCGGAAGCCGTGGAGTGTCCAAACTGCAAGCATCTGGATACGCGTATGGTAAAGACATGCGCGGTCTGCGCGCATGAGACGCGCGAGGTAACCGACGTTTCCGACGCTCTGGTGGACCTGGCGCTACGCAATGGCGCCGATATCCGCTTTATCGATGGCGACCCCGACATGGAAAAGGCCGGGCACGTGGCCGCGCTGCTGAGGTTCCGGGCCGACCAGAACACGGCGGAGAAGAAGATGGCGGTGTAGGTTTTTCCGAAGCCTCGAGCGAAGTGACGGCCCTTCTCGAAAGGAAAAGTCGCCGCGAATGCACGTGAACCAGCCCTAACGAGCTCGACAACTTAGGCCACGTCTCGCGTGACAATGGCTCCTTCGTACCAGAGGCTGTGGCGGCCCCGTTGGCACTGATTTTCTCTTTTCCACCTCTTACCAAAATCCTCCAAACGGAGAGTCAAAGAAGCGACATTCAGCGACCTTCTCCTGATGCCGGACTATGTCGCTTGGAACTCCACGCGGCATGTTCTAACTTGCAAATTGACAACCACGAGGACGCCATGAACTTGCAACGCACCTTTGCGGTAATTTGCATCATGACCTTGCTGCTTTCAACGAATGCAGCGACCTGTCAAACCCCACAATTGACCAGCCGCGTACTGGTACCTAGAGGATCGGCGTTGAAGTTTTCGCTGATGAGTCCGCTCGATTCGAGAACCGCCAAAGTTAGTGATGACGTACCTTTGCGTCTCGAAAGGCCGTTCGTCGTCGATGGCGTGAGGCTGCTGGAGCCCGGAACGATAGCCCATGGAAGGGTAACCCGGGTGAAACACGCAGGGCCTAAGTGCCGGAGTGGACAAGTTGATTGGAAAGTAGACACCATAACATTCGGCGATTTCAGTAGAGCGAAGACGGACAAGATGAATTCGGGAGCGCCAGGATGGGAACCTCCCCAACAATATCCCAGCGATAGGATTGCGAGGGGACGGCACGATACGATGAATCATGTGTCCGTATGGGTTGAGATGGCGATTCTGTCCCCATTCTGGGCGCCGCTGCTTCTACTTGACTGGGGCGATGAAGGCGAAAAATGTACACATCCAGGAAATGATTTCCTGCAGCCTGCAAATTCGATCATCGCTGTGGCGGTTTCAAAGGCGCATCACGTCCGATATTGAGAATCGTCGGAATTTCAGAAAAAATGGTATGCTTTTTCGTTTCATCATTGCATTCATCATGTGAGGCCCAATGAAACGCAGAGATTTTCTTTCCGGACTGGCAGTCACCTCCGCCGCGGTGGCCGCCGGACAGGCAGCCAAGAGCACGGACACGCCACAATCGCAAAACAAAGATAACCTGAAGGTGCCGCGCACTTCTCCGGCAAAGAACATCATGATTTCTGCGGCCAACGGAATCACACCGCGAGGGAACCATCTTGAGGCGGGCTATAAAAAGTTGCAGGCCGGCGCGGACACGCTGGAGGCCGCCATTACCACAGTCTCCGGTCCGGAGAATGATCCCGACGACGACAGCGTTGGGCTGGGCGGCCTGCCGAATGAGGATTGCGTGGTGGAGCTGGATGCCTGTTGCATGCATGGTCCCTCGCGCCGCGCAGGATCAGTGGGCGGCGTGCGCGATATCAAGAATGTTGCTTCTTTAGCGCGCACCGTGATGGAGCACACAGGCCACGTGATGCTCGTGGGCGAGGGCGCCACGCGCTTCGGCGTGCTGATGGGCTTTCCCAAAGAGAACCTGTTGACTGAGCACTCGCGCAAGATCTGGCAATTGTGGAAGGAATACCACTCTGACCGCGACTGGTGGGGACCGGGGCTGGCCGATCCGAATTTCAAATTTCCGGCAGGTCTGGAAACAGGCTCCTTAGAAAATCAGCCGCAGCCGATCCAGCGACTTTATGCGCTGGCGGCGGAGATTGGCATTCCTGAAGAACGCCGCGCGGATGCAATCCAGAAGGTACTCAATCCACCGACCGGGACGATCAACTGCTCAGCGTTGAATGAGAAAATGGAGATGTCCAGCGTGACCACGACGAGCGGGCTGGCGTGGAAACTTGCGGGACGGTGCGGGGATTCGCCGATTATCGGCGCGGGCTGCTATTGCGATCAGGATGTAGGTGCGGCGGGCGCTACGGGCAGCGGTGAAGAGAACATCAAGGTGTGCGGAGCACATACCATCGTGGAAAACATGCGACGCGGCATGTCACCGGAAGAAGCCGGCATGGACACGCTCAAACGCATTGTCCGCAATTACAACAATGACATGTCCAAGCTGATCTACGTGAGCATGCATTTCTACATCCTGCGCAAGGACGGCGCGTATGCGGGCGTTTCCATGTGGTCAGGCTCGGCGGAGCATCCGGCGCGTTTTGCCGTGGCAGACGGCAACGGCCCTGCTCGGCATGAAGTGGCCAAGGCGCTCTTCCAGGGCAATCCCAAGGATTGGCCGCCCATGCCGCGCGCGCGGAGATAGCAGGCAAAAAAACTTACCGCTGATCAGCACTGATGACGCTGATCTTGAAGAGAAGCGTTCTTTGCCGCAGATTTACGCAGAGAAGCGCAGATTAGAGCATTGGGCCGCGAATGATCGCGAAAAGCGCGAATCGTAATGCGAAAAAGATCCTATTCGCGGGGATTCGCGGCTGATTGTTTCTCTCTGATCGAGCGCCGCTTCTCAGCACCGCCTTTGCCCCAATAGACAAGTCGCAGCCCGGCCAAGACCAGGTTCACGCCGACTACCATGGGTATGACCAGAGTGTTGCCCCAGTGATGTTCTATCCAGAAAAAGGGCAGGCTGGCTACGACCAGCGCCCATCCCCATCTTGCGCGGTTTGATCCAGAGTTGAGATGAATTTTGTTTACGTAAGTGAGAAAGGGTTCTATAAGAGGGAATGTCAAGAGAATGTTTTTCCCTTAAGACGGAGGGGAGGGTCGATTCTCGTCATTCAGCCCCTTTCGCCGGACCTTTTTTTCGCATGTGCGCATGTGCAGCGCAGC
>JBAVUZ010000079.1:0-4334 GCA_049697035.1 Candidatus Angelobacter sp.
AGAGATCAATTCGATGAGGCTTTCGGTCGGCCGGGGATGCCGCCCAAGTGGACTTCGAGCTCGAAAGAAGGCGTCGGAACTGCTTATTCAACCTCAAGCCGGGTATGGTTCACCATTTCACACGGAATTCTCAACGAAATCTACTTTCCCACAATCGATCATCCGCAAACAAGGGACATGCAGTTCCTGATTACGGATGGTGAGACCTTCTTTCACGAAGAACGGCGCGATCTGGACAGCGAAATTGAATGCATCGCGGCCGATGCGCTGGGTTATCGAGTGATCACCTCTGCCCGCGATCACCGGTATAGGCTCGTGAAAGAGATCATCTCCGACCCGCACCAATCGTGCGTCCTTATCAACACACGACTGGAAGGCGACCCTGAATTCCTGAAGCAACTGCGAATCTATGCGCTGCTTGCTCCTCACCTGGAAGTCGGCGGTTATGGGAATTCCGCCCGCCGGCTCAAGACCGCTGGAAAGAACGTGTTAATAGCGTGGAAGGCCGGGAGGTTTCTTGCGATGGGAGCTAATGTCGGGCTCAACAAGACTTCATGCGGTTACGTCGGACATAGCGATGGATGGCAGGACCTCCACAAGGACTTCCTCTTGGACTGGGAATTCGACAAGGCCGAAGATGGCAATGTGGCCATTATCGGCGAAGTCGACCTTACAAATGGGCGTGAGTTCACGGTTGGCATAGCGTTTGGAGACAGTCTTCATGGCGCGGTAACAGTTCTTGAGCAATCGCTGGCGACTCCGTTCGCGGAGCATCGCCCGAAATTTGTCGACCAATGGCATCGGGCCTGTAGTCACATGAAGAAATTGGATGGTGTTTCGGGCGACAAAGGAATTTTGTACCGGAGCAGCCGCAACTTGCTCTTGGCGCATGAAGATAAGACATTTGCCGGCGCGTTGATTGCATCCGCGAGTATTCCGTGGGGAAATTCCAAGGGTGACGACGACCTGGGCGGCTATCACTTGGTGTGGACTCGCGATATGGTAAACAGCGCCCTGGCGCTACTCGCCTGTGATGACACAGCCACACCCTTGCGCGCCCTTGTGTATCTCACTTGCTCTCAGCAATCCGACGGTGGATTTGCACAAAACTTCTGGATTGACGGCACCCCATATCGGCAGGGTATTCAGCTCGATGAAGTTGCTTTTCCCATTCTCCTGGCCTGGCACATGTGGAAGAAAAACGCCCTTCGCGATTTCAATCCTTACCCGATGATTCACTCCGCGGCGGCCTACCTTATCCAGCACGGGCCAGCCACACAGCAGGAAAGATGGGAGGAGGACAGCGGATATTCACCATCTACGTTGGCGGTCAGCATTGCGGCCCTGATCTGTGCTGCAGATTTCGCCGGGGCGAGGGGCAACCAGAAAGGCGCCGACTTCCTGCTGGATTATGCCGATTTTCTAGAATCCCACATCGAAAGCTGGACGGTTACGACCGACGGATCCCTCGTTCCCGGGATTCCACGTCACTATATTCGCATTCATCCCGTTGCGGTTGGAGATGCTTCGCCAGATGAGGATCCCAATCACGGACTCCTCGCCATTCCCAATCGTCGTCCGGGACAGCCATGGCAGTTCCCTGCGAAAGACATCACGGATGGCGGATTCCTCGAGTTGGTGCGATACGGCATTCGCAAGGCAGGCGATCCACTCGTGGAAGACTCCTTGCGAGTCGTCGATGCTGTTTTGAAGGTGAACACCCCGTTTGGCCCCTGCTGGCGACGCTACAAGCACGATGGCTACGGGTCCCGCCCGGACGGAGGCCCGTTTGAAGGCTGGGGGCAGGGTCGGGCCTGGCCGCTACTGACAGGCGAACGCGCGCATTACGAGTTTGCCGCGGGACGTGATGTTCGTAAGCTGATTCGTGCGATGGAACAATTTGCGTTCAGAGGCAGGATGCTGCCGGAGCAGATCTGGGATAGTCCCGACGTGAAGTCGGCCAAAATGTATTTTGGAAAGCCGGCTGGATCAGCCATGCCGTTGATGTGGGCGCACGCTGAGTATGTAAAGCTGTTGCGTTCCGTTTCGGATGGCCAGGTTTTCGATCTGATCCCGATTGTGGCGGAACGATACCTGAAAAAACGTGGCCGCAAGAACCTTGAGGTTTGGAAGCGGACCCGCCAAGTCAGAGAAGTGACCGCTGGGCAGGTATTGCGAATACAAGCGCCACAGGCCTTCCGGTTGCATTGGACCAATGACGGTTGGGTTTCGGCGAGCGACACACCGTCAACTTCGACTGGAATCGGGATTGAATTCGCCGATGTCGCCATCCCCGGCAATCAGAGTGCTCCTGTCCAATTCACGTTCCTATGGACCGGCGGGAATCGCTGGGAAGGGCGTAACTATGAAGTGTGCATCAACCAGAAACAGCATATCGAAAAAGCCGCATAAGAGGTGCGCATCCCGAACTGACTGTCGGATCGATGGCGGCACGGGTTGTTCTCTGAAAGTCACATTCTTCGGAGCAGGAAGCAGTCGCCTCGAAAGAGAGCGCAGATGTTGGTCAACGAAAGCGTTCGGAGAAAGTGAAGTTGAATGGCATGCACGGCTTTGATCAACACTTCCAACCCAGGTAACAACTGTACTGCTTCCAAGCACAAACGTGGCATGGTGTGAAGTGCTGGGAGACGACCATACTTGTTTGTTGAGGTTCGGCTGTGATCTCCAGGTGTTCAAATCCGGCGTGTTCCACTCGTTTCCGATATTTGCACGAAGGACAGATCTTCGGGTTCGAAGTGAGATCGATTCCAGCCGCTGGCGTCGATGTTCCTGGAATGAACTCGCTGTCGCGAAAAACAGAGTACTTCTGGTTGTGTGACTCATGTGCCTTGAACATGAAGCTTGTTTTCGAGCCAGGTGCGGGGGTGACACTGGTATCTGTTCAGAGAGATGTCCGCAAAGTCGTCCCAACTCCCGGCGGGACCGCTACCTGGGCGACGAAGACTCCATCAGCCGCATCATGATGAGAAAGGATTGTGGCGATGGCAGAGGTGCACGCTGACGACCTGAAACAACCGCTCGAAGCGTTTTCCTAGTGTTGAGATGTTGGCGAAAGCTCTTTATTTCTGGGGAGAGCTATCTGAGAGGGAGTCTGATTCAAATCGAAGCGGACGTTGTCTGTTACGAGTTCCGTGAGGAGTAAACATGCAACTTGGAATGATTGGGTTAGGAAGAATGGGCGCTAATATGGTGCAGCGCCTGCTGCAGGGCGGGCATGAATGCGTCGTTTTCGATGTAAATCCCGCCAATGTAAAGAAATTAGCGAACGATGGCGCGAAGGGAGTTAAGTCGCTCGACGAGTTCGTCTCCAGGTTAAAGCCACCACGTGCTGCTTGGTTGATGGTGCCTGCCGCGGCCGTCGATCAGACGCTGCACGACCTAGCTACCCGCATGCAGCAGGGCGACATCATCATTGATGGAGGCAACTCTCACTACATTGACGACATCCGACGCGCCAATGAACTCAAGCCCAAAGGTATTCACTATGTCGACGCCGGCACGAGTGGCGGAGTCTGGGGTTCCGAGCGCGGCTACTGTCTTATGATTGGCGGCGAACAGGATGTCGTCCAGCATCTTGACCCGATTTTCGCCACACTCTCCCCCGGGATCGGAACGGCATCGCGCACACCCGGTCGCGATAAGACCGGCGGGACGGCTGAGCACGGCTATCTGCATTGCGGCCCCAGTGGCGCAGGCCACTTCGTCAAGATGGTCCACAACGGAATCGAGTACGGCATTATGGCGGCTTACGCGGAGGGCTTGAACATCCTTCAGCATGCGAATGCCGGTACGAAAACGCTTGCGGCCGATGCGGAGACTACCCCGTTGCGGCAACCCGAATTGTATCGATATGAGTTTTGTTTGCCCGATGTCGCAGAGGTCTGGCGTCGTGGCAGCGTGATTGCTTCCTGGCTGCTGGATCTCACAGCGACTGAGTTACTGAAAGAGCCGAGCCTGAAAAGCTATGCGGGACGCGTATCCGATTCGGGCGAGGGACGCTGGACAATCAAGGCCGCTATTGATGAAGCGGTTCCTGCCCCTGTTTTGAGTGCCGCACTTTACGAACGGTTCAGTTCACGCGGCAATTCGGATTTTGCCGATCGAGTTCTGTCCGCGATGCGGCATGAGTTCGGGGGGCACGTGGAAAAAGCCGCGTGATGGATGAAAATGACGAACCTCGATTCGGATGCGTTTGTCTTCTTTGGCGCCACCGGGGATCTGGCGTACAAGCAGATATTCCCTGCCCTTCAGGCTCTGATCCGGCGCGGTCACTTCGATATGCCGATCATCGGAGTGGCGAGGTCTGCCAAAGG
>JBAVUZ010000080.1:0-2670 GCA_049697035.1 Candidatus Angelobacter sp.
GTACAGGGAGGGCCCGGCTAGTCGACACGGTTATTCGGCGCGAGACCAAGCGGTTGTTGCGTGCCCAGAATCTGTACTGTGCCGGACGGCCAATGCCTCAGCTCGAAGGCAAGATTGTTATTCTTGCGGACGATGGCGCTTCCACCGGATCAAGCCTGTCACTGGCAGTGCAGGCTGTTCAAGAGCAGGGGCCGCATACGTGATTGTCGCTGTGCCCGTAGCACCCTCATTTGCGGTTGCGCAGCTTAACAAGATAGCCAACGAGGTTGTCTGCTTGATGGAGCCGAAGAAGTTTGTCGCCGTAAACAGGTGGTACCAGCAGTTTAGTCAGCCGACAGATCATGAAATCTGCCAGATTCTGAATCGCTCTGGCATCCAGGCGTCGCAGCGGTCAGCTTAGCCAATTTGTATTCCCCCGAATTATCGCGTCTGATTGTCGCGGTTGCTGCTTCCGCCTGCCTTGGCAACCCAACTGTTTAGCTGACAGTCATGAGTGGCGATTGTTTTGCCTGTACTGAACCAATCCAGCGGACTTCCGCTGGTTTGCGTCCGTGTGATTCCGGCCAAACTTTCGGATGACCAAGAACTATGGCGGCAACAACCTGATATCGATCCGGCAAGCCAAGTTCGGCCTTGATCGCCGGCAAATTCAGCCAGGGGCGGGCAAAGCCAATCCAGCACGTACCAAGCTCATGATCGCGAGCCGCAAGCATAAGGTTTTGAGCAGCCAAACAGCAGTCCTGAGCCGCTTGCGCATCCGGGGACTTTGCCATGACCAGCACAAGCGCAGGTGCATGATAGAACAATGTGAAATCCGGATCTTCGAGCATTCGCTGTTCAAATCTGTGCTGGGTTTCAGAACTCCCCAATTGCGACAAGTTGGCCGATAACCAGTTCTGCGCACGCCGGGCATAACGATCTATTTGCTCGCGGTCCAAGATAACGGCAAACGCCCAGGGCTGCAGATTCATGGCACTGGGTGCTTCGATTGCGGCGTTGATCAGAGCTTCGACCTCAGATCGCTCAATCGCCGCCGGAGTATATTCCCGCACCGCCCGTCGCTTTTTGACGACATCGTTGAAATTCATAGAGCCACTTCCAAGATTCAGGGGCTGCCTTAATGCTAGAAGCTCTGAATATGGGAATATGTGCCAGCGGTCACACATCGTCCATTTCTGCTGGCGCGATATGGCAGCGCTCGACATAGGGGCACAGGCAGAACCCAACATTGCCTCACAATTTCGGTTGACGAAGTCGTTCTTGGTGCGGCGAAGGCCGGGCTCCTGCTGTCAGTCACAAACCAGGCGTGACAGCTCCTTGTGCAATGGGGTGCTACTGGTTCCTGGGGCAGTAGTGTGATAGTGGTCACAGCGAGAATTCGCGGCAGATCATAGGGTTGATGTTATGAGCGAAGTTTAAGGGAGGTCACAATGAATACGACCGAAGCGTTAACGAATTTCCCTTTGCAAGTTACTTTTCTTCGCCTGGCAGTGCCGCCCGTCGTCGAGCTCTGGGTCCGCCTGGAGGCCGCAAATCTTGAGAGATTCTACAAACGAATCATGGGGTGTCGTGTCACGATTGAACAGTCACACCGTTACGTAAAGGGCAGTCCTTACCGTGTTCGTATTGATCTGACCGTGCCGGGCGGTGAACTGGCGGTCAATCATGAGCCCACATTGAAAAGCAAGGCACGGCAAACGGGAGAGGCAGAGATCAGGAAGCGTCTTGAAGTGAGCAGTCCCAACAAGCATCTTCAGCAGGCAATCAGCGAAGCATTCAAGGCCGCCGGCCGCCGCTTGCAGGACTACGCCCGCCGCCAACGTGGAGATGTAAAACACAGGCAATCCCAGGCTGTGGCTAAGGTCAATCAACTTTTTCGCACAAAAGGCTACGGGTTCCTTCTGACCGGAGAGGGCCGCGAAATTTACTTTCATAAAGACAGCGTACTTAACCAGGCGTTCAGCCGCCTAAGGGTTGGATCGGCGGTTACTTTCGCTGAGGAACAGGGAGACAAGGGCCCACAGGCCAGCAGCGTCAAGATTGCCACAAAGCATCGCATGCGGCGGGCTACCGCGGCGCGGGCAGCGTGATCTGGCTCAATCGAGTGCTGATATGAGGAACGCTCGAATTTCGTAGCGCGCTCCCTGCAGATTGACGTCAAAGACCCACTGCTCACCAGCTTTAACCTGGTTTAAGAATCGAGTTGAGTTATGAAACACTCCGAAACAAGGCAAGATCCGGCAACACGAGAATGGGTCGTCATTGCCCCCGAGCGTCCAGTTGGGGACATGTTAAAGGTAGAAACCGGACCAGCACACGATGCGCTTTGCCCATTCTGCCCCGGTAACGAGAACATGACTCCTGCGGAATTGCTTCGCGTGCCTCGGGGGTCTTCTGACGCGGATTGGCAGTTGCGGGTTGTTCCCGACAAAGTCGCTGCTCTTACACCGGACATCCCACCCATCAAAGCAGATGGATTTTTCCGACGGATGGCAGGATTTGGCCACCATGAGATCGTGATCGAACACCCCCACCATAACTTGGATCTCACTGACATGCCAGTTGAACACGTGCTCAAAATATTGAAGGTCTACAGAACACGCCAACGCGAGCTGCGGAAGGTCAGGAATGTCCGATCTGTCAGCATTTTCAGGAACCATGGCTCTCTTG
>JBAVUZ010000081.1:0-2548 GCA_049697035.1 Candidatus Angelobacter sp.
CCGATCTTCTCGCCGCAACTTGACTGGCGCGTGCTGGGGTTCACTGCCGGGGTCTCGCTGCTCACGGGGATCTTCTTTGGACTTGCTCCCGCGCTACGTGGCTCAGACGTCAATCTCACCTCTTCACTGAAGGCTGCGGCGGGCAGCGGCACCACAGTTTCCGAGGGCAAGCAACGCCGGTTCTCCGCAGGTGGAATGCTTGTCGCGGTGCAGATGGCACTGGCGATCGTGGTGCTGGTAATCGCGGGGCTGCTGGTACGTACGCTCAACAACTTGAAAAGCTTGAATCCCGGCTTTGATACCCAGAATGTCCTGCTCTTTGGCGTCGATCCGCGCCTGGCAGGCTACAAGGGCCCGCAAATCGACAATCTGTTTTTCGAATTGCAGGAAAAATTCTCGGCGATCCCGGGCGTGACGTCTGCCACTTACTCCTGGTATCCATTCCTCTCTGGCGGTCTCTGGAACACCGGCTTCCACCGGCCGGGAACACCTCCTCCTACCAGACAAGAGATGGAATCAGGCGCAGCCGAGAAGAACCAAGTCGAGTCCGACGTCTATCCCGTTGGCCCCAGGTTCTTTTCAACCTGGGGCATCCCGTTTCAATCAGGACGTGATTTCACTCCGTCGGATTACGTTGTGGCCGCGAGCAATGACGGGGACAAACCCAGCTCAAATCCGACTCCGGTTATCGTGAACCAGGAGTTCGCGCGCCGGTATTTCCCAGGGAAAAATCCGCTGGGACAGATCTTCGGGGAGCAGGAGCCGACAGGAATAGGGGACGCCAAGGCCCCAGGTTATTTGATCGTGGGCATGGTGGCGAATTCCAAATACAACAGCCTGCGCCGCGAAATCACGCCTTGTTTTTATCAACCGAATGTCGGTGGAGAGGCGTTTTTTGATCTGCGGACAGGCACGGACCCACTCTCACTTGTACCCACAGTTAAAAACATTGTGGACCAGCGGAGCCATGATCTGGCGGTTTTCCGCATTTCCACCGAAACAGAAGCAATCGACCGGCAGGTATTCACGGAAAAAATGACTGCCCGGCTCTCCAGTTTGTTTGGGCTCCTGGCCTTACTGCTGGCGTGCCTTGGACTTTATGGACTGCTTTCTTATGAGGTAACACGCCGAACTCGTGAGATTGGCATCCGCATGGCCATAGGAGCGCAGTCGCACAATGTGGTTGGCCTGGTGCTCACAAAAGCCATGGGACTGATTGTCGCCGGCGCCGTCGCGGGCATCGCAGTGGCTGTGGGCGTAACGCGCTTTCTGGCCAGCTTCCTTTACGGCATCAAAGCCGGCGATCCCATCACGCTGTTGGCTGTGGCAGCTCTGCTGGCGCTGGTTGCTCTGGCGGCATGCTATGTCCCCGCGCGTAGAGCCACCAAAGTCGATCCTCTGGTGGCCCTACGCTATGAATAGAGGTGAATGTCCCGATCATTTGCCCATACCGCGATTCCCGCTTGTATGCCATGCCAACATCGGCTATAGTGCGCTTATTCATGTTCACCTCTCGACCCAACCCGGCGCAGGCTGCATACCCGCTTCCGTGTGTTCATGGGCAGAGGGGTAATATGACTGCTTAGAAATTAAATCGGCACTCATATTCAGTCCCGTTGCCCCCGCAAAGGCAGCGGGTTTTTGTTTTTAGGCATGACTCGGGATGCGAAAGGAATTTGTGATGACAACTTCATCCACACAGAGAAAGACCGGCAGCGTCGCGAAATCGCAGGCGCATAAGAAAATTGCGGTGCTCGGTTGCGGCAAGATGGGAACCATCCTGCTGGAGTCTTTCCTTGAGCGCAAGCTGATCACGCCGCAAGAAGCCATCGCGACCGTGCAGCACGGAGAGCGCAGCCAGGAGCTGTCGCGCGAACTCAGCGGCGTTCCCGTGGGCACAGACAACCGCGCCGCCGTCGCAGACGCGGAGATTGTCCTGCTGTGCGTAAAGCCACAAGTGTTGGGCCAGTTGCTGGAGGAAATAGCTCCTGCGCTCGATCCCACCACGCTGGTAATCTCCATTGCCGCTTCCACGACGACAAGTTTCATCCAGCAAAAATTGGGCAAGAATATTCCGGTGGTCCGGGCCATGCCCAATACACCTGCGATGGTGGGCGCTGCGATGACCGCTGTCTGTGCCGGACCGGCGGCAACGGCACAGCATCTGGAAACGGCAAAGCACCTGTTTGAAAGTGTGGGCCGCGCCCTGGTGGTCGATGAAAAACATATGGACGCGATCACGGCGCTTTCTGCCAGCGGCCCGGCCTTCGTGTTTGTGATTCTGGAATCTCTGGCAGAAGCCGGAGTGAAGGTCGGGCTACCGCGCGAGATGGCGACAACGCTTGCGGCGCAAACGCTTTATGGCTCGGCGCAGCTTGCGCTGGAAACCGGCCATCACCCTGCGCTGCTCAAAGATGCCGTGACCACGCCTGCCGGCTGCACCATCGAAGGCCTGATGGAACTGGAGAAGGGCGGCCTACGCGTAACATTGATGAACGCCGTGATAAAAACGACGATCAGGGCCAGGGAGTTGATGACGAGCTAAGAG
>JBAVUZ010000082.1:0-1751 GCA_049697035.1 Candidatus Angelobacter sp.
TCGCCGGCCTCAAGGGCGTTCATGTAGGCCAGAATTAGATCGCGCGTGCGGTAGCGGCCATTGTACATTCTCTCATCGTCCTCACGCACGCCAGGGAATGTGTTGAGGATGTAGCGAACGTTATCGCGATTGACGAAGCCGTAGAGAAGGAAAAATAACGCGTCGAGGCGGGCGCGCAGATGGCAACGCTCCTCGTCGTCCCATTTGAACGGTGATAGGACATCACCGGTCTTCGAATTGACGTGTCCCATGTCGCGCGCAAAACCCTTCAAATCGTGAGCGGTAAAGCTCAGCCGGAGCACATGATTGCCCACAATCTCACTAGCTTTGCTCTGACCAAATTCACGAGCGTAAGATGAGCGCGGCAATACCGGAAGCTGTTCAACGATGTACCAATTAAGATGCTGCCCCTGGACTTTTTGGCGGGCCACAAAATCGAACGCGAACGAATTTAGATTGCCGGCCAATATTGCCGCTATTTTCGCCTGCTCGTGATGGCTGAGCGTCTTCTCTGGCAAGATTACCGGCAGCGTGTTTCCTATCGCTGTGGCCGGAACGATGGCCGCAATCATTGTCCGCTGGTTCGTGGGTGATGTGACGTCTTTATATGCGAGGAAATATTCATACTTCGGAACTTCGGTGCTCCCTCTCTTTATCCAGAACTGAGGTGCGGGAGCCCAATTCGGGTCTTGGTGATTTTCCACTGACGCCGGTTCTGGCTGAGCCGGTCTATGCACATTTAGCAGGTTAACAACCACGCTCGCCGCGCGATGATCGAACGCTTGGACCATCTTTCCTTCATAAAGTGGTATCCACTCGGAATCTCCGGTACGCCAACAATTTCCGCTCACCGGAAACGCATGTTCCCTCTCCTCAAGTTCTGTCTTAGTTCGAAACAGATGAGAATCTGAGGTCATGTTGACCATTTGCGAATAACTTATTGGCCATAACCTTCTAGGCTCGTGGTGCGAACGGTCAATCAACACCGGGCATGTTTTGTAAACAGATTTTGTAAGTTCGGCGTCACGCCGAGTAATAAATATAGGAGCCGTCCCTGTGTTGGGATTAAGTCTGCTAAAATCAGAAGCTGACAGCGAAAAACATCTCTCAGGGGCGGAGAGTTCTGATACATCGTGCAGGAAGGATGCGTAGCTTGCCGCGGAGAACCTTTTCTTTGGACTAGCGACGACCACACAGAATTTGAAGCGACTATCAACGTCAGGGAAAAACGGCTGGTCGTTATAAAGAGTGCGCCTGTTTTCAAAATCGTAGAGGGCTTTTAATCTTCCCTCAACTGCTACTTCTTTAAAGAATTTGCTAGAAGATAGGTCAGAAGCTATGCCGGACGGCGTAAGCATACCGACCATGCCTTCAGGGCGGACGATCTGAAACCCCCGTTCAACAAATAACTTATAGAGATTTAGTTTCCCAATATTCAGCAAATGATACTGGGTCCCGCGGGCGACCGCAGTAGCTGCTGCCACGCGGGCACTTGCAGCACAGTATTCGCGCCAGAGTGGCGCATTTGCTCTCTTTAAGGCGGAAATACGGGCTTTCCGCTTTGCTCCGCTAGGTTCCAGGGCGATCTCAACAGCACGATCTGCAAACCAATGTACCTCTTCAAATTCGAAGCGATCCCACGGAGGATTGCCGATCACCGCATCGAAGCCGCCTTTCGGCTCCGCGCTTTCCCAGTCTGCCCAGACACCTGGAAACGCCACTTCCCAGTGAAAGAAATGCTCTTGTTGCGC
>JBAVUZ010000083.1:0-3546 GCA_049697035.1 Candidatus Angelobacter sp.
ACGGATGTGGCGAGCACCGCGCTTAAAAGAATGGCAAGCTTTACTGCTTTCACTTTTTCTACCTCCGAAATTCTACTTCTACTATTCTGTTCGTACGTCTGCCGATTGCAGCAGCCGTTCGATTTCCGCCGTGACCTGCTGTACCGATTTATCGAGCGTTTGCACGGTGAAGCGGGCCAGAGCGTAATCCGCGCGACGCGCGGCAAACAGCTCATTAAACCTTGCATCCTGCTGCGCCAGCGGACGTACCTTGTGCTCACCCTGGCAGCGCCGCCGCAATTCCTCTACCGGCGCTTCCAGCAGAACGGTGATTGCGCCGGCGGAAACAAGGGCGTCACGATTTTGCTTCTGCACGAACGCTCCGCCGCCCAGCGCCAATATAAGATCGCTGCCGGCCTGATGATCTTGCAACAAAGCGGCGAGCGCCGCGCTTTCCATGCGTCGAAACCCGGGCTCACCGGAAGAAGCAAAAATCTCAGCTACGGTTCTACGCTCGCGCTGTTCGATCACGTCGTCGAGATCAAGAAAATTCCAGCGCAGGCTCCGGGCCAGTGCGCGCCCAACGGTGGTTTTTCCCGCTCCCATAAACCCGATGAGGACCACGCATCGCATTCAGTTGCGGGAATTGCGGCATGCGCCGGGCTGGCGGGCGTGGGGTGCGGCCATCATATTTTTACGCGCTGCTGAATTTATTGCTTCTTCACGCGGATTTTACCACTGAAAGACTGGAGCTCAACCGAAGATGAGCCGGAATTGGAGGTACCTGCAAAGGAACGTCCTTGCTGGGGGACGAAAGACGTATGAGGTTTTTGCTGTAGAGGAAAATCGTTTTCAACCGCGCCGGTGGTGGAACGGGCCGTAAGATCAACGGATGCCGTGGCGGGCAGGGTTACGTCGATTGCGCCGCTGTGCGTGGTGAGAATGTAATTGCCGCCGCCGGAACAATCACCTTCGTAATCAATATTGCCGCTGGTGGTGCCCACGGCAACGCGCTGGCCATTGACGTTTTTTAGTTGTACGGCGCCGCCAGTGGATTGAATATCAACGCGGCTCATGGTGACATCCTGCAGCGTAACCGGGGCCGCCATGCTGCGAACGTGCACATGCGACCTGGCAATGTTGTGAACCGTGATCTGCCCGGTTTCAGACGACAAGCCGATTTCTGAACTGATGCCATCGGCCGTGATGGGCGCAGAAGTTGTGCTTACATCTACGGAAATGCCGGCCGGGACGGTAACATCGTAATCGACTTTAGCTTCATCAGCCGTGGGCTTCTCACCGGGGAGGGCGTGAGTAAGAAGCTCCACGCGCTGTTTGTTGGCGCTGCTGCTTTGATCAACTTCAACTTTTGCGGAGTGGACTGTGTATGAGACGAGAAGCTGATGTCCGGCGCCGGAATGCAGGGCAATCGAGCCGCCGCCGCTGACGATGTTCACGGTGCCGCCCGGAGCGATGTCAATGCGGACTTCCTTGCGTGAATCAATGGCGTGCGCCGCGGAAAGACAGATGCCGAGGCCCGCGGTAAACAGCAGAGCGCGTGTTGCGATGCTAAACTTCATGGCCGTTTACTGCCTCCTCATCCGTTCAGGGTAATGAACGGGCGGTCGCCATCTGGTACACCATTTCTTTTTGCTCGTACGCATCCTGCAACAGCGCTTGCGCGGATGCATCACCGGGATCGCTCTTGGCCGCCTGCTCAGCGTCCGCGATATAAGCGTTCACGTCGCGCAAGCTGGCTTCATAGGCGCGCCGCGCTTCCGGCGACTGCTGCGAAACCTGGCTGATCAACTGTTGATCGTCAGTGCTGAATTGGGTTGAATCTGCTGCGCTATTTTGCGCCGACAACGCCGTCTGCTGCAAGGGAGTTGATTTGTAGTTAATAAGTGTGACGGCAAAGATGATCAGCGCCGTAAGGGCCATCACCCAGCCTAGGGGCGTCCAGCTTTTCGCTTGTGTTTGGGAGGTCGAGTTTTTCTGTATATGTCCCGGGGGGGACATTCGACCCTCCAACAGTCCCTCACGATGCAGAGACTGTTCAATATTGTTCCATACACGCGGATTTGGATCGTGCATGGGTAAAAGCAGCTTGGCTTGCTCCGCGATGTAGCGCAAGTCCTGCACCAATGCTGCGCAAGACTCACACTCCTGCAGGTGCGATTCATCCTCGCCCCCGCCGCCGCTCTCAATAATGTAGGGCAGTGTTTCCTGGAACTGCTGGCAATTCATTTTCTTCATTCCTCTCCCAACTCGCTTTCAGGGGGACCCCAACGCGTTCTCTTTCCGGGCCTTTAACCGCGCAGCGTTTTCTCTTCCTTGCCCGAATCAATTTCGCCGCGTTATGGATTCGGTCTTGCTTTCTCAGCCGCTAGGGATCTCTGCTCACCTGCGGGCGGCCTTTTCGGCTCTACTGAGTTTCAACAGGTCGCGCAGTTTCATGCGTGCCTTATGTAATTGCGACTTGCTGTTTCCTATCGAACATCCCATCATCTCCGCAATCTCGTTGTGCTCATAGCCTTCAACGTCATGCAGGACGAAGATAATTCTGTATCCTGGCGGCAGGCTTTCTATGGCCCGCTCCAGGTTCACCCGATCAATCGACCCCGCCAGCACGTTGTCCCTGGCGCCGATATCTTTCTTCGGCCCATCTTCATGCTGCGGCTCCAGCGCCTCATCCAGAGAAATCTCAGGAAGGCCTTTCTTTCTCAGGTGCATCAGCACCACGTTCACCGCCAGCCGATGCAGCCACGTTGAAAACGCTGACTCGCCCCGGAACGTTGCAATCTTGCGATAGAGCTGCAGGAACGCTTCCTGCGTCAGGTCTTCCGCCTCGGCCGTATTGCCCGTCATGCGCAGGCACAGTGAATACACACGACGTTTGTGGAGCCCGTAAAGCCCTGAAAACGCTTCCGCATCACCGGCTTTAGCTCTGTCAATCGCTTCGGCTTCGCTCATTCCGGATGCGATTACTTTTTTTGCTTGTGTCAATTTGCCCTTTTGAGGCCGCTGTTCCATTCGATGCGGCAATGTAGCTGCTTCGTTGTCCATCCCGGTTGCCCTGGCCACGATAAATGGCCCACTCTGCGCCGGTTCTTGCTGATTCTGATCAGGTTTCTGACCTAGTTCCTGCCCTGATTCCTGCTTAGGTTCCCTCTGATTCTGGCCCGGTTCTTTTCCGGCTCCATTTTTTCCGGCTCCATTATAGACAAGCACGCGCTCTTCGCCCGGCGACCGGCTCGCTGTCATTCCCATGTGACTAGCTATTGAAGCCTTTTCCGGGAGCTTTGGTTGCCTGGGCAGCAGCACTTAGCCGTTAGCCCTCAGCCATTAGCCTTTGGCCCACCGGGGCGGTGTCTACGGATTTCCATATTCCACCCCTTCCAATCAGCGTCATCAATGTGAATCAGTGGTCAGATTCTTCCCCGCTGTTCTCCGTGTCACAGTGTCTCCCATGAATAATGTCTACTCAAAAATTGTTTTGGCTGGGTTTAGGCAGCCAGGGTAAAGCTGGGAAAGTCTTCGAAGACCCACTGGTTTTTCAACGTGTCA
>JBAVUZ010000084.1:0-9044 GCA_049697035.1 Candidatus Angelobacter sp.
GATACCGAACGGCATCCTGAGTTGGCCGCTCGCTACAATGTGCGTGGAATTCCAAACTTCGCCGTTTTTCACCAAGGCCGCCTTGTGATGCAGCAGGCAGGAGTAGTGAACCATTCGGTCATGAAGACGTGGCTGGAATCGGCTGCGAAAGCTGCTTAGACGGTTGGCCTGGACTTTTCGCCGATTCTATCGTCACAACAAATGCACAGGTACTCTGGCGTATTGCGGGGAAGCAACAAGGAAGTGCTGGGGCGTCCATCTCGGATTCTAGAGAAAAGCTAGACTGAGATCGTGAACGACGTCTCCGTCCTCGTGACCGGGCGATACATTGTGTCGCGCTCGACCGGTTCGCGGCCGGCTTCGCGGATCAGGCGTTCAAGTTCCTTGCGGACCATGCCTTGCGGAGTGGTGGCGCCGGCGTCGTGATAAATCTTTTCTTCAATCACCGTGCCGTCGATATCGTCAGCGCCAAAGCGCAGTGAGATTTGCGCGATCTTCGGCGAGAGCATCTGCCAATAGGCCTTGATGTGCGGAAAGTTATCGAGCATCAGGCGGCCGATGGCGATCTGTTTCAGGTCCAGCATTCCGGTGGTCACAAACAAATGCTGCAACGGCGTATTGGCCGGATGGAACGCCAGCGGAATGAATGTCTGGAAGCCGTGGGTTTCATCCTGAAGAGTGCGCAGACGGATGAGATGGTCAGCGCGGTCTTCTTCATTCTCAATATGGCCGTAGAGCATGGTGGCGTTCGATTTCAGGCCGATCTTGTGCGCGGTGCGGGCGGTGTCGAGCCACTGGTCGCCATCAATTTTGTGGTCGCAGATCACACGGCGCACGCGCTCATTGAATATTTCAGCGCCGCCGCCCGGCAGCGAGTCCAGACCGGCGCTCTTGAGTTGGCGCAAAGTTTCTTCAATCGATAATTTGGCGCGTTTGGCCAGGAAAGCGATCTCAACCATGGTCAGCGCTTTCAGGTGCACCTGCGGAAAGCGCTCTTTCAATCCTGAAATTAAATCGAGGTAATACTGAAACGGCAAATCTGGATGCAGGCCGCCGACTATGTGAAATTCCGTAATGGCCTCTGAGTAGCCCGAAGCCGCGGTCTGGAAAGCCTCTTCAAGGGCCATGGTGTACGCGCCGGGAGCATCCTTCTTCCGGCCAAAAGCGCAGAGGTGGCATGCCGCCACACAAACGTTCGTCGGATTGATGTGCCGGTTGACGTTGAAATAAGCCACGTTGCCGTGCAGGCGCTCGCGAACGTGGTTGGCCAGCCATCCTAAGGCAAGGATATCCGGCGACCGGTAGAGGGCGACTGCATCGTCAAAAGTGAGGCGCTCGCGGGCAAAGACTTTATTGGCAATGGGTTGAAGGCTGGTGTCATCCGTCTGAAACCCGTGCCTTGCCTGGGTGGGAACAGTTGTGGCCATAAACAAAATAATACCTTGTTGTGAGGGCGGCTTCAATTGAGTCACTGGTGCACTACTGGTGCACTACTGGTGCACTGCAATCGCCTTGTAACAACCTTTCTTTGGTGATGCCAGACGCTTCTGGCAACCCATGGCATAAGGCCCTTAAGCCGGACCAAGAAAATGACAAATCATATTAAACCATACAAAAAATGGTATGTTTTTTGGCTTTGTACTCTTGCTCTGTGCAAAATCTTTTTGGATCGCAGAATATGGCGCTTCACTGTCCTGTCAATTTCAAATGCGGCGAACTTAACAAACGCCAGATTCCAGAGGAAAATTTAAACATTGATTAAATTTTTACTTTCCGGATATGCCCTGCCTTAAAGCTGCCGAGACTTTTTATTGAACTGTAAACGTTCCCCATTTTGGACTGGAGAATCCCGGGAGTTTGGTAACAGCCGTGCTGATCCGTAAAGTACAGAAAAGTTAAGTAAAGAAAGATTTGTAAGGGCACTGCCCAGGTGCCGAGTAAGCCCAATTCCCTAAATCCCTAAGGAGAGAAAAATGAATAACAAAAGATGGTTATGTCTTGCCGTCATGAGCTGCTTAGTCCTGCTCAGCGCCACCCTGTTCGGACAAGCCACGAGCAATGCCACCCTGCAGGGAACGGTCACGGATAAGAACCAAGCTGTAATCAAATCTGCTGAAGTAACAATTACCAATAAGGCGACCGGTGCAATCCGCACCGTAAACACTAACGACGTGGGCGAGTACCGCGCCGATTTGCAGCCCGGAATCTACAACGTGAAAGCTCAAGCAAATGGATTCTCGGTGGCCGAGGCGAAGGACCTGGAGGTCTTTGTCGGCAGGACTTTGACGCAGAACTTCTCGCTTAACCCAGGGGGAGTAAGCGAGACCGTGGAAGTAACCGGAAGCGCGCCGCTGGTTGACCAAACCAAGACTGACGTCAGCACGAACATCACCCCGGAACAGATCACAGACCTTCCGCTGATTGGCCGCGATATTGCCGATCTGGCGTATCTGGCTCCCGGAGTGAAATCCGCGGACTCCTACGATCCAACGAAGAACCGTTATGCGATCCTCTCAGTCAACGGACAAGGCGGCCGCAACGTGAACGTAACCGTGAACGGCGTTGACAACAAGGACAACACGGTGGGCGGACCGGTGATGCAGCTTCCCGCCGAGGCCGTGCAGGAATTCCAAATCTCAACACAACGCTTCTCCGCGGTGAATGGCCGCTCGGCAGGCGCCGCAATCAACGTAATCACCAAATCAGGATCAAACTCCTATCACGGTTCGGCTTTCGGCTTCTTCCGCGATGAAAAGTTCAATGCAGACCAGAAGCTTCCTGACCCGGCAAATAATACGACGATCTCTCAGGGAGTGCCGTATTCGCGCCAGTGGTTCGGTGGCTCGATAGGTGGGCCAATCAAGAAAGATAAGCTGTTCGTGTTTTTCGCGATGGAACGCCAGCGCGAGCAAACCTCGCTGGCTGAATCTCCCGCCGCCCTCACACAGCTCAACCTGGCAACTGCGATCGGAGCGCAACCAGCGGCCGTGATACCAAGACCGTTCTATGAGAACCGCATCAACGGGCGCATGGATTGGACCATCAATCAGAAGCACTCGGCGTATTTCTCCGTGTCCACCCAGGCCAACGACAGCCTGAATGACCAGAGCGACGGCACGATGGACCTGACGGAAGGCAACTTCACCGTCAATCATCTGCAGGTTGCCAATCTCAGCTTCAATTCGGCATTCACGCCAACCCTGGTCAACCAGCTGACACTGGGATGGCAGTATTGGAATAACCTGATTGACAGCAAGACACGGACACCGCTGATTACTTTTCCGGATGCGCAGTTCGGCACCAACACCAACGTTCCGCAGAACTCCATTCAACGCAAATGGCAGTTCAAGGATGACTTGAGCAAGTCTCTTGGCAAGCACACGCTGAAGGCGGGTGTTGATTACATCTGGACACCGCTGATGGGCGGCTTCTTTGAGTTCAATCCCACCCTGGAAATCGACTTTGGCGCGAACCCAAGCTGCATTCTTGGTGTTGGACAGGATGCCACCACCAAGAACTGCGGACCGACCGGCAACGGCGGGCCTATCTCATTCCCACAGGGATTTGCAACTCCGGGCGCAGTCTCCGGCAACAACACGGGTGGCGGCATGAGCATCGCGGTCGGCGATCCCACATTCCTGATCAAGGACGCAAAGCAGTTGGGGTTGTACTTCCAGGATGACTGGAAATTCAGCCCGCGCCTCACGATCAATCTCGGGCTCCGCTATGACAAGGACTTCGACTTTGTCGGCGGTTCGAAGATTACCGACAGCCGCACCTTCCAGGAGTTGCAGGCAATTGCACCGTTCAGCCCGCTGGCGGCGTCCCTGATTGCGAAACAGGCGACTGACTACAGCAAAGGCTTCAGCCCGCGCATTGGCCTAGCCTACGACCTGAACGGACACGGCAATCATATCCTCCGCGCAGGGTTCGGTATGTATTATGACAACACCTTCCAGAACATCCCGTTGTTCATGGAGCAACAGGCCAACAACACGATCTTCCAAACCGCATTTGCCATCAGCGGCGACGATCCAGTACCCGGCCCGAACATTCCGCTGAGCAGCTGGCGTTTTGGCATCGATCCGCTGCCGACAATTCCGCCCCCGTCACACAACCTGATAGACGGCTCAACGGGCCGCATTATGGACCCGAATTATCGCACTCCGGTGACTGAAGAATGGAACGCCGGTTACACCTGGGCGATCAACTCCAAGTCTGTCTTCGAAGCTGAATACGTTCATGTGCTCGGCTTGCACGAAAACAAGACGGTCAATTTGGATCCGCGGATTCCGGTCAATCCACTGAAGATCGATTCCACCAAGGTCACTGAGACCGCAGGGGGTGCCCCAACTTGCAGCCCGGACCCGACCAAGGGTTGTGGATTCTTCTTCCCGCTGGATGCGGCGTTCACTGCGGCCGGCGTGCCGATTCTGGGCAGCCTGCGCGACGAACAATCGATTGGACGTTCACGTTACGATGGCTTGAACATCAGCTATCGCCAGCGCAACTTCCACAAAATGGACCTGATGACTAACTACACGCTCTCCCGTTCAGTAGGTTATGACCAGGACGGCGGTTCGTTCCGCTACTATCCACGCGACCCGCAGCACCCGCTGGCAGCGAACGAGTTCGGGCCTGCGTTCAATGATGAACGGCACCACCTCACGGCGTCTGCCACCGCGCACCTGCCATATGGGCTGGAAGTCTCACCCATCATGCAGGTTGGCTCGGCGCGGCCTTATCTGGTTGATGCCGGCACAAACCAGCTCAACCTGGGCGGCGGCAGCTCCGCATCAGCGCAGGTGGTCCCGAACGGCCAGCCCGACAACGTGACTGCCTTTACAGGCAATAAGCTCGGCGCAGTGCAGTGCTATTACGCCGGCAACTGCCAGGTGGTTCCGTACAACTCGAAGCGTGGTAATCCATACTTCAACCTGGATGCACGTTTGGCAAAGAACCTGAAGATGGGCGAGGGCCGTAACCTCCAGCTTATCTTCCAGGCGTTCAACCTGACGAACCATGCCAACTACGGTAACAACTTCGGTACGTCTTCGAACGATTCGTCCACCTTCGGCAAGGCGATTGGGTTCATCAACCCGACCAGCACCTACTTGCCGCGGTCGTTCCAAGGCGAGTTCGGAGCGCGGTTCAGCTTCTAACTCAAACACCACACCAACAAGAAGGCCGGCAGAAATGCCGGCCTTGCTCACCATGAAAACGCATTCGGTGGATTTCACCAATTACAACAATCAGCTTAGCGTTTTTCCCTATTGATGGCAGTACAGCGCAACGCACCATTCTGGTTGGCAATATCGCCGTTGCATTTCTCGACATCGCGTAAACTGGCGCTGAGCCAGTGATCTTTGCCGTCATTGCAAGTGGCGTACAGTGTGGTCCCTTGCAGCCGTACGTCTCTACAGGTGGCAATGTAGGAACCGGGCGGCAGTACGCCGCTGACTTCACAGTTCAGAATCCCGTTGATATTGGCCACGCCCTCAGCGCAGCGGTTGGCTTCCTTGAGCGAGGTGGGCAGCTCGCGGCCATCGAGGCTCTTGCAGACGGCATGCAATGTGGTGCCTTTCATCTGGATGTTCCTGCAGCTATCTGTGTACGATCCGCCCGGCTGTGAAGGTGAAGGCGCGGCAGCTTTCTCTCCTCCGGCGCACTCCAGCTTGCCATCTTTATTGGCGATCTCTGAGCACTTTTCGTAGTGAGAGAGTTTGGCGGAATGAGATTTGCCCTGTGCGTCCTGGCACTTGGCGTAGAGCGTCCCTTTCTTGACGGAAATATCACTGCATGTCTGCTGGTAGGACCCTGCCGGATTGGCTTCCTGCGCGGCGCTAGGGCCGGCTGCGCAACCCAGAAGAATTATCATCGCCAAAAAACCAAGAGAGCTGCTGGAACGCATGAGTTATCCCTTCAATTAGTACTGTTCAAAATCTCAGTATAGTGGAGGTTCAGAAGGCCGCTACGCGAATAATTTCGCCCACAGAACGTGGTGTTCTCATTTATAAACAAGATTGGATGGGACGAACATAAGCGTGATCACTTCTACAAGGCCGGAAGGCCCGCCCGCTCCGGCGACGCATCCCGGAGTGGGACGCCATGCCTTTCTGGTGGCGGCGGGAATCTTTCTCAGCCGAATCGCCGGGCTGGTGCGCGACCGCATCTTTGCTCACTATTTCGGTATTACGTACGTGGCGGACGCGTTTAAAGCGGCCTTGCGCATCCCCAACACGCTCCAGAATCTTTTTGGCGAAGGCGTCTTATCGGCATCGTTTATTCCTGTCTATGCCAAACTGCTGGCCCAGAAAGACCGTGAAGAAGCCGGCCGGGTGGCGGGCGCGGTGTTCTCTTTACTCGCGCTCATCACTTCTGTGCTCGTGCTGGTTGGCGTGCTGGCAACGCCTTACATCATTGACGTGATCGCCTTTGGCTTTAAGGGCGAGACACGAAGGCTGGCCATTCAACTGGTGCGTATCTTATTTCCCGGCGTGGGTCTGCTGGTGATGTCAGCATGGTGCCTGGGAATCCTCAACAGTCACGGCAAGTTTTTTCTCTCTTACGTTTCCCCGGTGCTCTGGAACGCGGCGTTCATCGTCGCCATGGTCACTTTCCGCAAGAGTGACATGTCGCATCTGGCGGTTTACACCGCATGGGGATCCGTGGTGGGAAGTGGGCTGCAATTTCTGGTGCAGCTTCCCATGGTGCTGCGATTGGCGCCGGAGCTGCGCATCTTTTTCCGATCGCTCACGGAAAACGTGCGCGTGGTGATCAGGAATTTTGTTCCTGTATTCTTCAGCCGTGGCGTTCTGCAACTGAGCGCCTATATCGACGGCTTGCTGGCCAGCTTGCTGCCCGTGGGAGGCGTTTCCGCGCTGGCAAATGCCCAGACGCTTTACACGTTGCCAGTAAGTTTGTTTGGCATGTCAATCTCAGCAGCTGAACTGCCCGCCATGTCAAGCACGCTGGGAACGGACGAGCAGGTGGCAACAACGCTGCGGCAGAGGATCGCCGCCAGCACCAGGCGCGTGGGCTTTTTTGTGGTGCCATCGGCCGTGGGGTTCATTGCGCTGGGCGACGTGATCACGGCAATGATCTACCAGACAGGGAAGTTCTCTCACGGCGACGCGGTAAAGGTCTGGACGATTCTGGCCGGCTCCGGCGTTGGGCTGGTGGCTTCGACGGTCGGCAGACTTTATTCTTCCGCTTATTACGCGCTGCGCGATACGCGAACCCCTGTCCGCTTTGCCGTTGTGCGCGTGATTCTGACAACAGTGCTGGGCTATCTCTGTTCGCGGCCACTGCCGAAGTTGCTGGGGGTCGATCCGTTCTGGGGCGCGGCGGGACTGACTGCTTCTGCGGGATTTGCGGCGTGGGTGGAGTTCACGCTACTCAGGCGCGGGATGAACCTGAAAATCGGACGCAGTGAGTTTCCTGCTTCTTATTTTGCTAAGTTATGGCTGGCTGCGATCATCGGCGCGGCGGTGGCGTGGGGAGTAAAGCTGGGATTACATCCACAGAGGCCTGTCATCGGCGGCTTGCTGATTCTTGTTCCTTACGGAGCGGTGTATCTGGGCTGCACAGCACTGATGAGAATCGAACAGGCTGGCGGGCTGGTGAGAAGGGTTTTTCCGAAGTCCCGAGCGTAGTGAGGGATCACTTTAGTGACGATAGTCTGTCGGTCAACTCAGGCTGGTCGATGTTCGTACAAAGGAAGAGGCAAAGGCTTTCGAGGCAAACCCACAGATCATCCGTACCTATAGGGCTCCCTCGCTACGCTCGGGATAAAGAACAAACCTACTCGATCACCCGCATGTTGGCCCAGTCATATTGGAACTTGTGTCCGCAGTCCAGACAGACGACGTAGTGTTCGCCGGCGGGAGTGGGGACGTCCCAGTCTGAATTGACGGCGCGGCGTTTGGGCGCCACAGCTGCGGCAAACGGCTGGGAAATCTTTTTGTGCGAGCAGCGAATCGAGAGCAACTGGAGAATTTTGTTGACCATTGGGAACTTCTCTTCTACTCGGCCCATTCCCGGGTGCTCCCCGAAGGAAGCACCCTGAAGCGGGTAGATGGGACTACCTTGCCAAACCTTATGCCGTGGCCGTGGTCATGCGCGGCGAATCAGTAATTGAGGTGGCTTCTTTGCCGCCCAATTCCTTCGCGCCGGGCTTTCTAATATCAATCGAACCCTTAAACCATGCGCCGTCTTCGATCGAAATTCTCTGGCAAACTACGTCGCCCCCAAGTGACCCCTCGTTGCGGATGTCAACCCGGTCGCTTGCCGTGACGTTGCCTTTTACCTTGCCCAGGACCACAACTTCCTTGGCGTTGATGTTGGCCTGGACCTGGCCGTTGCGGCCAACCGTAACGCGGTTGCCGGGCAGATTGACGGAGCCTTCTACGCGGCCGTCGATATAAAGCGATTCAGAGCCGGTCACTTCGCCCTTGATGACGAGCGACTTCCCGATGGTGGCTTGCTCCGTGTTGTTGAGTACGGCATTGCGAGGCGCGGCGACCGGCGTCGGCTCGCTAGGCAGAGTAGGGGTATTGCTCATAACTGTTTTCTCCGGTTCCGCGGCGGGTTTTTGGTTCGGATTCGATGGCGTTGTCGTGCTAGCAGGCTTCCACATTAGTTTCTACATCCTTTCGATTCTGATGGTAATGCGCAGCCAGCTACTTTTTCGCCCGCTGCTATGAAATACATATTGGCAGTTGGGGGACAACCAAGTAAGGCGACGGCACGTTAATAACCAAACTCCCGGCTATCACGCCAACTCCAGAAACTCTGGTTTGGCCATGCCTTCACGCAGTGCCCTTACACATCCGTCTCCCCGGACACTGCTTGACTGGTGTAAATATTCCTCCGTTGTTGGCATTTCTTATATCGGGCAAGCCCCTTAGAAGGAAAATCCTTTTCGCGCTAGGATAGGATTAAGAGGAATCGGTGATTTTCTTGAGCCTCGCGCCTTCTCCCACTAGCCGATTCCCCGATTGCGGTTACCAATTTAACATTAACCAAATTGATAATGCCATGCC
>JBAVUZ010000085.1:0-14277 GCA_049697035.1 Candidatus Angelobacter sp.
AGTACTCGCAGATGGAATATAACTTCTCCATGTTCTGGGGAGTAGCTATTCAGATGTATGAGTCAACTCTGGTTTCAGACAATTCTCGCTTTGACCAGTTCATGGAAGGTAACCGCTCAGCTCTTACGTCACTTGAGCAGCTCGGCCTGAATCGATTTGAGGGTAAAGGCGGCTGCATCAACTGCCATAACGGCGCTGAATTCAGTGATGCCACGATTTCCAACGTTCTGCATCATGGCGGCTCCGTGGTTGAGCAACTGCCCGGCGGACGCTGGCATGACATCGGCTTCCACAACATCGGCGTTCGTCCAACCACTGACGACATGGGAATCGCTGCTTCCGATCCTTCTGGATTGGCGTCGCTCTCCGTCGCCCAGCTTGCTTCCATGGGACAGGTCAGCGGAACGCAAGTCCCAGCCGGCGCGCCGGTTTCAGTAGGCGGAGCAGTTAAGACGCCCAGCCTGCGCAACGTGGAGCTGACCGCTCCGTTCTTTTTGAATGGCGGCCAGGCCACGCTAGGCCAGGTGGTTGACTTCTACAGCCGCCGCGGTGATTTCCCGTCCGCGGACATGGATCCCAATCTTGAACGGGCAAGCTTTGGTCCGCTGGATAAAATTGCGGTCGTAGCTTTCCTGAAATCGCTTACCGATGAGCGAGTGCGCAGCCAGAGCGCGCCGTTTGATCATCCTTCACTCACCGTCCCCAACGGCGGAACGGTGACCAACGGAGTGTTGACGGAACAGACAATTACTATCCCAGCTACCGGCGCCGCCGGCGGAGCGCCCCTGGCCAAATTCTGCGATTCATTGGCCGGAGCGTCCTCGGCAGTTTGCCAGTAAAACGGTTTGTAAGATTTGTTAGCTGTTGATTGACTAAAGGGGCCGCAAAAAAAGGCGGCCTCTTTTTTTATTTTGAATCAATTGTGGAGCGCAGTCGCCCTCGCCTGCGACTTTGGCGATGTGAAGCGTTTTTGCTGAACAGAATTATGGAGCGCAAGCTCCGGGTCCCCGGCGAGCCCGACTTTGGCTTGCTGGGCTGAAGAAGCCCTCGCTTGTGATTTTGGTGATGTGAAGCTCCGCTGATTGTTTTCTCCGTGCCTCCGTATCTCCGTTGTAGGTTTTCCTGCCGATCAGTGTGATCAGTGTTAATCAGTGGTAAAGGTTTTCTGTCAGCTCGCTCAGTTCCACCACATCCAACGGACAATCCTTCCAATTGTGTTTCCAGCACACAATCACGTCGCACTTGTCCCGCCGGTGCTTGTGCTTCTTGAAGTTCCGGCTCTCAAATTCAAATTCAATCCTCACGCGCTGCCACACCCCGGGCGCTACCTCACGCATGGCAATGCAATCAGGAAATCCCGCCTGCAGCCGATGCACAACAAACCCCAGCCGCCGCGCCATCATGCCAAACACAAATACCACGCCCAGCTCATTCGTTGGCGCGTGCGCCAGCTCCGGCCATAGCAACGGCCGCCCATATACCGGACGGTCCCGCATAATCCCGCCTTTGCGGAATCTCTTTTTCCAGCCATGGTCCTTTTCCTGGGTCGCTGGCCTTGCCGGCGCATTCGTGTTTGCCGCAGCCCTGCTCGTGGTAGCAGCGCTTCGGGCTTTTCCGTCCGCAATCATCTCCAGCACATCTCCCCACCGCGCTTGCAGTCCATGCTTGTCCGCAAAAGCGCTGAACCCATCAGCCGTTCCTCGCCAACTGCCGTAAAGCCTTTGGAATGGCTTCCCGCTGAATCTGCCAGCTCTTTCGTATTCCAGGATGCTCGGCAGCTTCTTCAGCTTGCGCGCCACAGTCGCCCAGTCCCGCAGCACGGTCTCTTCCGCCGGACTGAATCCCGGTCCAATGCCTTCCAGCCCGGCAGCTTGCAGTGCCTTGCGCAGGCTGCCCAGCCGCTTGTAAACATGTTTTGCCGGCACGCCGGCCATCGCGCGCAGCTCGCGCAGACTTGGGTTACGGTGCAGTTTCTTGGCGCACACACGGATAGCTTTCACGATTTCTTCTTTTGTCATGATTGTTCTCGCATTCGGTTTTATTGGGAATTGTTCTGGACAGTTGTTCTAAAAATCGTTCGGGACGGTCGTTTTCTGAAAAGTGTTTAACAGGTGTTCTGGAAAATCATTCTTTGCAAAGGCCTTCCAGAAACACAAAAGCCACCCGGATCTTTGGGTGGCTCGGTTCGGAAGGGGTTTGGTTTTGGGGCTAATAGCTAACGGCTAGTGGCTAGAGGCTGCGAAGCCCCTACTTATATATGCACTCAAAACCCACTTCCCGGGACACGTTTTTCCAACTTTATTTTTGCGTCTGATAACACTCCCAACAGTCATCAATAATCGTGTGGCACAGACCGGGCCAAGAGCTAAAAGCCAATAGCCAAAGCCCAATAGCCAAATTCCCCCTCTACTTACTAGTGTGCAATTTGCACCCCCTCCGGGACATTTTTTTCGACCTTTATTTTTTTGCGTCCGATAACACTCGAAAACCGTCAACCTGGAGCGTTATTGAATGCCCTCTATCCAGCACCGTAGCGCGGCGAGAAACTGTAGGTCCGGGTTTCAACCCAGACCGAGCCCGAAGGGCGAAGCGAAGCACGGCCTGAGGCGCGCTTTGCGCGCTGAAGGGGTAAGCGCTGGGCAACGAATCAAAAATTCCTTCCTTGCGCCGCAGGCTCGCGCGCAGCAAGGCGGAGCGCGTTTATTCCACCCTTAGCGCCGCGCAACCTGTGAGCGAATCCAATTGATCCCATCAGCATTGATCTGTAGATCGCTTTGTTGCCAGAGGGGATCCCAAGAATTATCGCGACCCTCACCCGACAGCAGAATCTCGATGTATTGCCTGACCGTATCCACCATGTCTTGCTTGTGTCTCTCGTAGTCGTTTTCAGCAGCACCGGAAATCTCCTGCAGGGCGCGGCTAGCTGTGTCCGATACTGCTACCCTGAGTTGGTGAACGCGAGATTGTGACCTCAATGTCACACCGACATCCGACGACATATACAGGTTTCCAGCGGCATCATAGTATGGTCCCCGGTAATCGACAGCGACGATCTCCCATACAGAACGAACGACATACTCCAGGTCTTTGGAGGCATTGAGCTTGAGAATCCGCATCGTTTCGAGTGTTTGCTCGTATTTGGAAGCGTCATCCAAAACGAGATGGGTGTACGGATACTCGACCTGAAGGAATTGACTTTTTTCCTGATTTACAGAGTCCCAGAGACCTTCGCTCTGAAGCGCCTGCTGAATGAGCCTCTTAATTTCTTGGTCTAACATATTTAATTTGTTTCGAGGCAAAGCATCAGTACTGATTTTTAGAACGGGAATTGATGGCTTTTAGAGGGAACCTGCGTGGTAAATACACATCCTCAATCCTGTCTTCTGCTTCGTTAACGGCTAAGCTGAGTTGGGCGCTTGTGTACCCCAGATCATTCCTGTATGTATTCACCATCTCAGCAAGCAACGTGGGTTCCTCCTGCGGGAGTTCCACAGGTTCATGACGGCGGTAGCCATATTTGCCCATTTGCGTCCAAAGCGACTGCCGCTTCCGTGGGGTGATAGTTTCAAGGTCTCCGGCCCGTTTTAGCAGGGCATTCATAGAAACTTTCCAATAGCCTTTTAAAGCCGCCAGCTTTGGTAGTGTTACGTCATAAAGATCAGCGCGAATTTCATCTGCTGGCATGAGGAATTCTGCCGCGAAAAGATCGGCCTCTTTCTCCATTTCATCATTGGGGAAATGGTGCATGGTGATATGCGCCAGTTCATGCGCTAGTGTGAAACGTAACCGGTCTTGCGGTATTGTGGCATTTGCCAAAAACAATGGGGTGCCTTCCGATAGAAATTGACTCAAGGCATCCACATCCCGAGTCCCGAAGTCACAACGCAGCACAATGCCCCCAGCATCCTCAATAGCGCGTGTTAGGTTCTGAACTGGTCCCGGCGGAAGCTTCCAAAAAGCACGTACGGCTCTGGCAATTTCAGCAGGGCTGCCATTTTCGTCCACATCGAGACGTATGAACTCATTATCAGGAGTAAGCTCTACACCACCCAAGAGGCCGCTCACCTGGATACGCCGGACATTGATAATTCCTAATAGGCGGCGCATTTCTGTTACTTGTGCTTTTTGTCGCGCTCGGTGATATGTGCATCCGCTCCCAAATCGCTGGATTTGTTCCCCCAGATAAAAAAATTCATCTGTGTACCCCAGATATTTCGAAAACGCAGATATCTGAAGTTCATTTGGATCCCGTAGCCCATTTTCGATTTTCGAGAGTGCAGCCTGTTTCATGCCGACTGCTTCCGCCAAATCGATTTGTGTCAGGCCACGCGATTCTCTCGCTAGAATCAACATCTCCCTGTTGAACTTGCGACATGAATCTGCAAACAGGCCCGACTGACCTGATTGATTGGCGAATGCGCCATTCATTAGTTACTCCTGCCCAGCAGAGGTGCCCTTAAACTTTGGTTTCGTTATTGGCTGCTGCCGCGGCTGAACCCGACGCCGTTTGGTGCTCGTATCTTGTGCGGGAGTTACCGGCATGGTCATAACAAGTGGGACTGTACCAGCCAGTTCCTCGTCAATGTCAATCTCGTAATGAACTTTCTTTCCAACCTGAAGGGTGACAAGGTGCCGCGCGATCCTCTGTTGAAGCGGATCGGAAACATATCCGAGCGTGAGGTAAGTTCCCGGCAAAATCCCCGGGATGTGACACTGCTGCTGAAGCTGCAACTGACGCGTTGTCATGAGGTTTCTGTATCTTTTTCGACCATCGAGTTTTTTAAACCGAGCATTGATTTCCGCGCCGATCACAATAAAAAAAGTGTTACCACCTTTGATTGGTTTTACACCATCCACCGACGAGAATGCAGCAAGCGCATTGTGGACGATGGCGGAGTTGGCAAAACATGCTTGAGCACGAGCATCAAGTGTGTGTCGTTTCGGATACTCAACAAGCTGTTGATACCCGTCATCGATGCAATTTTTGAGAGTGCGATAGTGAGGTCTAAGAGAAGCTTTCGCTTCCTCCAGCGAAACAACAGGATTTGCCAATTCAGGGAGATTCAACATGGTAGAAAAACGGTAACATGTCCGCTGCAGAAATCAAAGCAAATTATTCCCTTTTTTATTGTGTATTGTAAATCGTTGTATCTAAATAGATTATGATCATTTTGTTTCTCCACAAACTTGCCCATCCAATTCACGCTCCTCTTCCCTGCACAATAACCATCCCCGCCAGCCCCAGTCCCATCCCGACACAGAACGCCGGGCTGGCGACCAGAAACAGCACGACGAAAATCAGCACCATCACCGCAGCGATCTTGGCATGATGCAACGTGTAATCAAAGACCAGCAGGACCACCAGCGACGCCAGAATCGCCACCACGCAATAGCCGGCCTCTGCCAGCGAAAAATTTCCATGCCGATAGTAGCGCACAGCGCCGGCCGCAAAAATCGCCACCGCCAGCAAAAGCAATATCGCAGGCGCTTTGGCCACGCCGCGTTGATGTCGCGCATTCATGAGCGAAGAATATCACTACGGAGTCGCTGAGGCGCGAGAAGAACAAGAGCAAACATTTGAAACACAGAGGAACAGAGGGGGCGGAGGAACAGGAAAAAGACCGGTGATCGCGCGTGATAGGGTGATCTCCACAATCGGAAAGGCAAGGCGCAGGAACCCCCTTTTGAATCCGCGTTCATCCGCGTTGATCTGCGGTAAAGCTTTTGTTTTTCTCTGTGCTTCCGTGTCTCCGTGGTGGGTTTTTCTTAGCGTCCCTCGCAAAACACTTTGCAGCGGAGGCAATCTGCGCTACAACATGAAGCATGACCCATCAGCAGCTTGTCCGGATGGCCGAGCAGTGGCTTCGCACCCGATATCGTTGTGGAATCGTCTTATCAGAGCAATGCTGCGCCAGCGGTGAAACGCCCGACGTGATCGCCTGGAAGGGCAAGTGCCGCTCCGTGGTGGTGGAATGCAAGGTATCGCGCGCAGACTTTTTTGCCGACCAGGAAAAGCCCTTCCGCAAAGATCCCGATCTGGCCATGGGATGCGAGCGCTTTTATCTTGTTCCGCACGGGCTTGTCCGCGCAGACGAGCTGCCACCAAAATGGGGACTGCTGGAATCGAAAGGGCGCGAGGTCCGCATGGCGGTAAAGCCGTGCCGGCAGGCGCAGCGCAGCCAGACGGGCCTGATGTGGGAAATGAATTTGCTGCTGGCCAGCCTGCGCCGCGTTGAAGTGCGCATTGAGCCGCAGACCATCACGGATTTTCTGAAGTGGAAGAACCGGCTTGCTGAATATAACGGCGGACGCCTGCCGGAAGGCGTCGTCGCTCCTGAAGCCGAGCCAAACGTGCATCTGGTGTGACAGAACCAGCCGCGAATGAACGCGCAGAAACGCGAATCAAACCTGGCCGCAGAGCATTTGCCGCGATTCACGGTCGCGATCGGTTGTTTAGATCTGTTGTTTGGATCAACGTCCCGCGCTTTTCTTGCGTACACGTTTTGCACGCATTAACGCTGGCTGACTGACCTGCCTTACCAGCCGGAAGCGCACTGCGTCGCCGCAAACTTTACATCGTGGGAACAGTTCGCCCGCACGCACCAGTACATTGTGCGTCACGCGATGCGCGCGGTGAATCACCTGATAAATTCCGTTCTGGCCGCAGAGTGCGGCGGGAAGAAGATCGTCTCCGGGACTGGCGCCTTCCATAGGACCTCCAGCTTAAAACCTGCCGCCGTAAGAGGTCGGGCGCGTGCGGGGGCGGCAGTTCGGGATTAGATGATCGGCGGGTTCTTTCGGTTGTTTTGGGCAGGCTGCTGTTTTAGATGTCTCGCGCGCAGGGCCGGAACAACGCTCCGGAGAACTGGTCCATCTTGAGCCGCTGCAAAGGGATGGCGAGTTGAAACAACCATGTTGTTTCTTTATAGTTAAAGGCCGTCCGCAATAGGACGCGAATTGAAACTCCGCAGGAGTATTTGGTTCGCGTTGCAAGGAGGAATCGCATGAACGCTATGCTCAAGTTCCTGGCGGCCGGTTTGGTCGTCGTAATTACCGCTTTGCCTGTCGCAGTTGCCGCGCAGTCAATCCACGCGCAGTGCGATGGTTATCAGGTCGTCTCATCGCAGTCCAGCACCGGCGCCGCCATCTTCCGGGCCAAGGTGGACCGGGTTAATAAAACCATCGCATACGAACTCAACTATAAGAACCTGGAAGGCGACATTATCCAGTCTCATATCCACTTCAGCCGTCCGGGCAGCAACGGCGGCATCGTTCTGTTTCTATGCACCAACGCCGGGAACACTCCCGCGTCGGCCACTCCCGCCCCGCTCTGCCCTGGCACCCGCGAGGGAACCGTGACGGGAACATTGCAGGCGAGCGATGTGGTGTACCTGCCCTTTGGCAATCAATTTCCGCCGCCCCCAACTGGAACCCAGGGCATTTCGCCGGGCGACTTTGACGATGTTGTGCGCGCCATTGACGCTGGCGCAACCTACGTTGTGGTCCACACCAAGGCGCAGCCAACAGGAGAACTGCGCGGCCAGATTCCTGGACGTGACGATCACGCTGCAAACCACTGATCCTCCCGCTCTAGTCGGGAGCCAAATGTCATACGCTTAACTGGCAAGAATACGAGCATTGAAAAGTGAAAAGCCGGGCTGCAACGCCCGGCATTTTTGTGTCTTAAAGATCAGCAGCTAAGTCTCGGCGGTGGCGTCGATGGCCGTTAAGAAATAACGGCTTATTTGTCGCTGGGTTTGTGTTTGATCACCGGACGATCATCGTTTTGGCTCTTATCGTTTTGGTCAGGGTTCTTATCTCCAGCCGTGCGGCGCAAATCCGGTTTCGCGGCGTCTTTTTCATCCTTCAGCAGCTTGTGTTTCATTACCAGCGCCAGCCGCTTCTTGGCTTGTTCAAAATCCGAGCTGCTTACAATGTACTGGTCGCGCGGCGGCAGGATGGCGCCAATCTCGCGCTGCGACTGCACGATCCGGTCCGGCGTCTGCGGATGGTCCCCGTAAAGCTTCATGGCAACGCCTGGGCGTCTCTTCTCCAGCGTCTGCAACTTTTCAAAGAAGTTGATCATGCCATTGGGATCGTAGCCGGCCTTGTAGGCGTACTGTATGCCAAGGTAATCCGCCTGGGCCTCAAAGTTGCGGCCAAACTTGCTGAACACCGCCGGGATCCCGTAGTTTGCGGCCTGGTCCAGTCCAATTCCAGCAAGCCCGCCAGTCATGATGATTACCGGGATCATGGCTATGCCGGCAATGTTTCCGCGCGTGGATTCGCGCGCCGCATGGCAGGCCGCAACATGCCCAATCTCATGCGCCATTACGCCGGCCAGCTCTGACTCATCGTCGGCCATCAGGATGGTTCCGGCATTCACAAACATGTAGCCGCCCGGCAGCGCAAAAGCGTTGGGCTCTTCCACGTCCAGTATCTTGATGGTGAAAGGCAGCTTTGTATCGGAATTTCGCGCAAGATTTTGTCCCAGGCGGTTCACGTATTCATTTACCACCGGGTCGGTAATCAGGTGCGACGTTTGTTCCACCTGCTGGGCAAACTGCTGGCCCATTCTCACCTGGCTGTCCAGGGTGTACCAGTTTCCCAGCCCGCGATTGCAGCCCACATTGCGGGCGCCAATCGCGTTCAGGTCATTGATGCCCTTGCCGTGGTAGAACTTGTCATCGTCGCCGCTTTGCTTGTCCTGGTCCTTGTCTTTCTTTTGCCTGTCGCTTTGCTTGGCTTCGGTCTGCTTGTCTTGATTTTGCGAATCTTGGTCCGTTTGCTCTTGCTGGGAAGCAAAGGCCAGGCTGCCGGATAGAAAGACCGTGAATAGCAGCAGCGCCCAACTTAGGAAAAGCTTTCTGCGAAACATAATTACCCCTTGACGGCCAAGCATTGGAGAAGATGATTATACCGCGATGAGACTAGCAGGCGTGAGCGAGGCGAAATCCTGGTAGTGGGCTACAGTAGCCCGCTACCAAAATCCTGAGACAAGCGAACGACTATAGCGTCAATCGCCGGCGAAGGCGCAGCTTTTCTCGGCTTTGGCTTTTTCAGAGCTGGGGATGTTTCAGATGCCAGCCGGTTGAATCCTGATATGCCTTGGCCAGCGCCAGCATCTGCGCTTCGCCAAACAGCTTTCCGATAAACGTGAGCCCGGTCGGATGTCCCTTTTCATCAAAGCCGTGTGGCAGCGTGACGCTGGGATGTCCGGTGAGATTGGTGATGCCCGTGCTGCGGTCGGCCACGGGATTGGGCGTGTAGTCGGCATAGTCATAGGGCAGCAGATAGACGTCAATCTTTGCCATGAGCTTGTCCATCTCCTGCATCAGCAGCATGCGTGCGCGATTTGCGTTCACGTAGTCCGCCGCGGGATAGAGACGATAAGCATTTTGGCCGGCGATGCGGTCCGGACGCGCGAGCTGATCTGGATGCGTCTCCACGGGATCGCGCAATGCGGAAATTCCTTCAGCGTTCAGGATCGCCGAAGGATCAAGCTTGGGATTTTCAGGAAGCTTGAACTCTGCCAATTCAATTCCCAGGCTGCGTATCTTATCCAGCGCGGCGCGATCATTGGCCTCCACCTGCGGCGTCTGGCGCGTATTTTCAAACGCGGCCTTCAGGTATGCGACGCGCAGCTTGCGAACATCGAGCGTGGCGTCCCAGTTAAAGGGCACGTCCACGGCGGCAAGGTCAAGATTGTCCGCGCCCTGAATGGCGTTGAGCACCAGCGCGCAGTCTTCCACCGCGCGGCACATGGGGCCGGTCTTGTCCATGCTCCAGCTCAGCGCCATCGCGCCGTAACGGCTGACGCGTCCAAAGGTTGGACGCAGCCCCGTCACGCCGCAAATGGCTGAAGGCGCAAGGATCGAGCCCAGCGTTTCCGTGCCAATGGAGAAGCCCACCAATCCGCCGGCGGTTGCCGATCCCGGACCAGCCGATGAACCTTGCGATCCCATCGATGTGTCCCAGGGATTCTTCGTCTGTCCGGCGAACCAAATGTCATCGAGCGCCAATTCTCCGGTGGCAAGTTTTCCGATGAGCACCGCGCCGGCCTCGCGCAGCCGCGTGACCACCGTCGCGTCCACATCAATGATGCGGTCTTTGAACGGCGCCGCTCCCCAGGTGGTGGGATATCCTTTCACCGCGAACAGGTCTTTGATTCCATAGGGAATGCCGTGGAGCGGCCCGCGATACTTGCCGGCGGCAATTTCCCGATCGGCCTGTCGCGCCTCGCGCAGCGCCAGATCATCCGTGATAGTGACAAAACATTTGAGTTTGGGATTGTAGCGTTTGGCGCGGGCCAGATACATTTCCGTGAGCTCTAGGGAAGTGACCTGCCGCGTGCGGACCAGCTCACTCAGGCTCGTCACCGGCCAGAAGGCCACGTCTTCCAGGGCTTCGAGTTGCCCGCGCGAGGCGCGGGGTGGCCGCTGCACGCGAGGCGCCGTGCTTGCGCGGAACGGCCGGCGCGTGCGGTCAATCTTCATTCCCGGAAGCACAGGATTGAAGTAGAGCGGCGGAGCGATGCTGTTATCGATTTCGATCTTGCGCAGGTCGCGCAGCTTCACCGTGTTCTCGGTAACGCCTTTGAGCATCTTGTCCAACTGCTCGTCAGTAAATTCAAGACCGGCGACGGCCGCAGCCTCGCGCAGCATATCTTTTGTGAGTTGGGGCGCAGCCGCAGTTAAGTGGGGCGCAGCCGCTTCAGGCATCTTTCCTTCCGCAAGGCGGGCTTCAGTCATTTTGCCCCAGAGCACGCCGGGAAAAAGCGTTGACGCCAAACCAAGCGACGAAAAATAAGCGAGGAACGAACGGCGGTCAGTGGTGAGGTTCATGAGTAGGGAAACATTCTGCACTGCTGGGGGAGAGTTTGTCTATCGGCGGCAGAAATAGATGGCGGAGCGCGTCAGTTGAGGCGTCAGCGCGGCCCATCGGCTCGTTGTGCTCACTCATCCTTTTGAAGTGGCGATATAATCGCGTTGTGTATGTTCGACGCGCAATAACCGTGATTGTTCTCAGCGCAGGGATGCTTGCACAATCTGCGCCGCCACCAATCGCCTGTTCTCATTTATGATTCTGGATCACGTCTTTAGTTCCGGCGTAAAGTACTGAGCAACAAGAAGTCTCTCCGGAGGAGAGCAGCTATGAGGAAATTGTTGCATCTGGTTGGGGTTGTGACACTGTTGGCGTCGCTTTCCGCGACCTGCATCCTTGCCGCGCCCAATGACACGGATGACGTGCGCAAGGCGGTGGAAGGCTTCACTACCGCCTGGAACCACCATGACATGGATGCATTCGGCAAGCTGTTTGCACGCGACGCAGACTTCGTTAACGTGACAGGGATCATCATGCAGGGACGCCAAGGCATACAGATGCATCATGCGTGGGCGCACGGTGCCATCCCAAAGAACACCGAGGTTCCCGAAACGCTCCCTGCTAACTACGGCATCTTCAAGAACAGCACCATGAAGTTCGATTCGATTGATGTGCGCTTCCTGCGCAGAGACGTTGCCTTGGCGCATGTGAAGTGGCAGCTCCTGCATGACTCCCGAACCGCGACTCCGCGGCACGGCGTGCTTCTCTTCGTGCTGACTCATGAAGCGAATGGATGGCAGATTGCCTCCGGCCAGAACACTGAAATCAATCGGCCAGTGAAGTAAGCACCATCCTGCTCACACCTGTCCGCGGTGGGCGACCAGGATACGCTCTGAAAGTAAACGTAAGAACCTGTAAGCTGGGGAAGAATCGTTGCGCACTACTTAGTGTGTGGAATCGTATAACTTCGGCGGGACGCCCGCAACGCGAGAGGCTGTTCACTCTTATAAAATCGCCATTTCACCCACAACCGTAGTTCATGGACGCTCATAAGCCCAGGGCCTCCACTTGCTCCTCGGTTTCATAGCCGAGCCAGTGTGCCACCTCATGCCAGACCACCTGTTTCACTTCAGCCCGCAAGTCTCCTTTAGTTCGTCATAGAATCAACGGATGGGCATCAAGCTGGATGGCCGTCCCGGATGTGCGGTTCTCCTCATCGCTCTGCTTGCGCCCGGCCTGCTGCTCGCATACGTGCTGCGCTCAGTCATGTGGGCCTTCTATGTTCCGGCTGGCTTAATCGTCGGGCTTCTTATCATTGCGGCCCTGCCGATTCCGCGCAAAGTGACTCCAGAGGAATTTGCCAACGAACTCGAGCGTCATTTGCAAGGGACTGAAGGAGAATGGGACTGGGACGATGCCACATCGGTGCGGATCGCCGATAAGCGGTTGGAGCGACTGCGGGTGTCACTCGGACAGCGGTTTGATATGGCGGGTGGCCCAGCCTTCCGCTTTTCTTCTAACTCACCATGCCGTGGGTTCTATAAAAGGGAATGTCAAGAGAATGTTCTTCCCCCGAGACGGAGGGGAGGGTCGATTCTCGTCATTCAGCCCCTTTCGCCGGACTGTTTTTTCGCATGTGCGCATCTGCAGAGCAGCCGATGATGTGATGGTTGCGTCCCTCATGCCCTGTGTCGAACTGCCTCGCCGTTCTGAAACGCCAACAAGCAGAATGCGTGGTCGGTATGCCAACCATGGTTCTATCTGAGACTTCTGGCTCGGAGCCAGGCCTTACAGCTTTCTTGGGTTATCCGAGGGGGCATAGGGTGCCCCGTGAGACTTTTTCAGCCTATCCCACGCGCTGATACTCACCCTCGAACCCTGAGCGCTTCACCGGCGTGGCGACCGCAGCATCTGTGGCCCGCAATGGCTGCTCTGGTTTCGCGCTCAAGCTGCTTGTGCTTTCAGTTTAGTTGGGTCGAAGCTCTCTCCTTTCTTCCAAATTGTTAGTGCGATGGCGGCGATCTTGCGCGCCAGCGTCAGCTGCGCCATCTCCGGCTTGATGCCGGCGGCCAGCCGCTCCCGGTAAAACTCCTGCAAGGGTCCGGAGAAAATGCTGGCACTCATGGCTGCACCTTTGAAGATGTTCTCCAGATCATGATTGTGATCCACGTTTAATCCGCGGATCAGCACTTTCTTGCGCGAGCGTTTCAGCTGTCCTTCGATCTGCTGGTAGTCGCCGCTGCTGCGCGTCTCCAATCCCAGACCGCAATACGCCCAGAACTGCCGCTTGCTGCGGAAACGATGCGGTGTCTGCACGCGCGCCGCCAAGACCGCTGCGCGGATCGGCCCCAGGTAAGGAATGGTACGCAGCCTCTCACACACAGGATGCTTCTGGCTCTCCACCATTAACTCTTGCTTAGCCTGTCGGCGTAACTGCTGCAGCAGATCCAACTCCTCATAGAGTCTCTCGGCGCGACGCAACAATCCGGGCTGCTTTAGTTGCTTCAGCCATTCCCCGCGATGCCGTCGCGTGTAAAGCTTCTTGCCGCCGTAAGTGATTGCCTGACCTCGATAGATGGCCTTCAAACGGTTCATCACGCGCGTCGCATCGACCGTCACGGTCATGTAGCTGCGTCCCAGTTCCTGCAATGTCCGGGTGCTGTTCTCGCCGTGATAGACCGGCGAGAGCATTCCTCCCCGCGGAATCTCGGCCAACTTCAAAGCATCGATTCGATCGCTCTTGTTCCCCTTCTTGAGCAGAGCATTCTTGCGCGGATTGCAAACCACCACTTTGCCCACTCGCCGGACCAGCAGATCGTAGAGCCACGCTGAGTAGGTTCCTTCTTCAAAGGTAATATGCAACGTTCCACGTAATCCTCCCAGGAACTCCAGAACCGCTGCTGCACGCGTTGCGATCACCGACTGCATCACCAGCTTGCCTCTCTCATCCAGCACTGCCACCGAAATACTTGCCTGATGCACATCCAGCCCGATATGTTTAATCTTGCTCATGAGGGTGTTCCTTCCTTTCGTCGTTGGTGCCTAAGCACACCAAGACTACTTGGAAAGGGGCGCCCTTTTATAATGCGTGCCCCATCCTTCGCCGCTTTTGCGAAGGGTGGGAATTCACACCGTTCGCCGCACCACATCTGGTTCTTTTTCATAAAGAACGATTCTGCGTCCACTCTGAGACAAGTGTCAGGGCATGACTTGAGCGCTAAGGCCGCCGCGAGCGACAGCGAGCAAAGCCTGCGAAGTCATGCCGTAAAAGCCCCGAACGAGATTTTTCCTTGCGCCGCAGGCCGTCCGCGCAGTGTAACGGAGCGACTAAAGCAGTTCCAAAGTAGTTATATCCCTGGACTTTAAATCCAGGTTAAGCTGCGAGTGGCGATCTCCGTACAAACCAAACGATGCCCAAAGCTTACTCGGACGATTTGCGCTGCAAGCTATTAG